>WQVY01000005.1 GCA_009785605.1 Defluviitaleaceae bacterium
CACTTTTTGTACAGCATTGTACTCAGAAAATAATTGGCCCGTGGTATGGATATAGCTAAGCGCACGGCTTACCCTTTTAATATTATTGGCGTGGATGGTTTTTGCAGCCATTGGGTCAGCTTTGTGTAGCATGGTGTGTAATTGTTCACGACCATGCTCTAGGGCTATATTTGCAAAATGCTCCCGCATGGCAAAGTCTGGCGGGTTGTTTGACTCTGTATCATCTGCAAATCTTACGTCGTTTTGTACCGCGTTAATATAAAACCCTGTACCACCACATAGTATGGGTACGCGCCCACGGGCATGTATTTCTTTAATCACGGCCCTGGCTTGTTGCTGATATAGCGCGGCAGAGTATGGCTCGTCCGGTTTTATGATATCTATCATATGATGGGGTATGTTGTCTTGTTCTTCCATGGTCGGCTTTGCTGTGCCTATATCCATACCGGTATATATCTGCATAGAGTCGGCAGACACCACTTCTCCACCAATAAGCTTCGCAAGCGCCACGGCCACAGCGGTCTTGCCTGACGCGGTTGGCCCTGCGACTATTATTAATTTATCCACAATTCAACAACACCCCATAGCTTTAATAGACTTCTCCGGAAACTTCCTTTGCGGCCAAAAAATCTTAGGCATTAGTAAGTTTTATGGCCGCTCATTAGGAGTTTCCGGAGAAGTCAAATAACCGGTATTACACAAACTTCGCACAACGGATTCTGCTATAGACACTACTTGATAATCATCCTTAAACGGCATGGCTGCTACATTGCCATCGTAATATAAGCTGCCAAAGGCTGTCTTAGCTGTTGAGCTAAAAGGCATCATACAACGGACCAATAACCCCAAACCAGGCATGACATACCGGCGCTTACCCATGGCTTTAGCTATGGCTTTGATAAGCAGCGTTGTGTTCATATATTCATTGTTGTGGGGATGAAACACGCCAGATATATGCCGTTCTATGGCAAGGCACAAAAATTCGCACAAGTTATCTATAAATATCATACTGCGCTTGTTATCCACAAAAGGGATAAACGGCAATACCTTTGCAACCTTAACCAATGACGCAAATTTCCCAGGACATCCTGGGCCATATACCATAGGCGGGCGTACAATGCACAGGCTTGTCCCCACTTGCGACAAAGACGCAAGTGCCGTCTCCGCCCGGTATTTAGACAGGCCATAGTAGTCTGTATCCTTTGGCATTACTTTTGTATTGGTTGTTATGGCCCCAACTGCCCTGCCATACACAGCCATACTGCTAAGGTATATAAACTGCCCTACCCCACCGGCTTTGGCTTTTTTTGCTACGGCTATTGCCAAGTCAGAGTTTATGGCATTGTACATGTCCTTATTGGCTTCTTGTTGCTTGCGTGTCCATTTTTGGTGGGCCAACCCCGCTACCATTAGCACACTGTCATACTCATTATACTGCGCTGTCTTCCAACCTTCGTAGGAATCTACTATATCTACACATAGCCGCTTGCGTGCATATCTTGCAAAGCTATCCCCTATATAGCTGTTTGCGCCTACCACCAGCACACGCTTTACAGCACTAATGTCATTTGTGGTCATTTTTGCGGCCCGCCCTCCATGACACCGCGCCCAAGTACTGCGCTAATGATGGTTGCAAATAGTATCTTTACGTCCAAAAAAAAGCCCATTCTTTGGGCATATTCCCCGTCATAGGCCGCTTTTATATTTATGGGGAGTTCGTCCCGGCCTCGCACTTGCGCCAAGCCAGTCAGCCCTACGGGGACGGCGTTTGCACCGTACTTTTCCCTTTCGGCAATTAGGTCATCTTGGTTCCAAAGTGCCGGCCGTGGACCTACAACAGAAAGCTCGCCTTTTATTATGTTAATCACTTGCGGCAATTCATCCAAGCTAAACTTGCGCAAAAAACGGCCAACAGGCGTGATAAAAGCCATAGGGTTTAATAAAAGGTGCGTTGGTACATCTTTTGGCGCATCTACGTACATACTGCGGAACTTGTATATCATAAAAAACTCACGGTTTTGGCCATAGCGCTTTTGTTTAAAAAACACCGGCCCTTTGGAAGAAACCTTTATCAATAGTATCAAAACCACACCAAGCGGAAGCCACAGCGGGCTAAGAGCCAGTACCAGCAAGATATCCATAACACGCTTTACATAGATGTACATATTGTTCAGCCCTTTAGGTTAGTGTGGGGAATGCTTCGGCATTTCAACTGCTTTTATGATTATACTCAGGAACATACTCCTTTAGCATCTCTCTTATATCGCCTTCCCATGGCATACCATTTGCCAGTGCTTCCATTAGATTATCTACTTTAGGGGACATCTCTGGTCTTGTCACAAATATCTTGTCGTTTAATGTAGCTGTTAGGCCTTCTTCATCAAGGAGCAACTCCTCATACAGTTTTTCTCCCGGGCGCAAGCCTACATATTCGATTTTTATGTCCACATCTGGTATAAGCCCAGCCATGCGTATGAGATTCTCTGCCAAGTCTGCAATTTTTACTTGTTCACCCATATCTAGTATAAACATTTCGCCCCCGGCAGCCATGGCTCCGGTTTCCAGCACCAGCTTCACCGCTTCGGAAAGCGTCATAAAATAGCGGATGATTTCCGGGTGCATAACAGTAACAGGCCCCCCTGCCGCTATTTGCCGCTTAAATATTGGGATAACACTGCCATTAGAATCTAGTACATTACCAAAACGCACACATACAAACTCTGTTGCACTTTTTTCATTAAGCCCCAGCGTTACAATTTCAGACAAACGCTTGGTTGCGCCATATACATTGGGCGGCCTTACAGCTTTATCTGTAGAAACCAACACAAAACGTTCGACTCCGTGATTAATGGCCGCAAGTGCTGTGCGGTAAGTCCCCAGTACATTGTTGTCTACGGCCAGGCGCGGACATTCTTCCATCAGTGGTACATGTTTATACGCCGCAGCATGGAAAACCACCGCCGGTTTAAACTCCTCAAAAACAGCGTCCAGGCGTTTTTCATCTTGTACAGAGCCAATTCTTATGGCTACTTTGTACCGCCCGGCTTGGCCAAATTTTACTTTCAATTCTTCTTTCAAGTTATGAGAATTGTTTTCTGATATATCGAATACGACAATTTTGTCCACGTTTAAGCTCATTAGCTGATGGCATAGCTCACCACCTACAGAGCCGCCACCGCCCGTTACCAACACGGTCTTACCCTTAAGCCATGCGTTGATACCGCTTATATTAATAGCTGCTTCTGGCCGGCCCATTAGGTCGCTTATACGTATTTCCCTTAGCGCGTCACTGGCCTTGTCTTGGGATAGGCCAGAGAGCAACCGCACTTTGCAATTATTAACAGGTGCAAGCTTTACAATGCGACGCAAATCTTTGTTTTTAATAGACGGCACAGCTACTACAATCTCGCTAATATCGTATTTTGCTACAAGATGGGGGATTAAGTCATCACTCCCCATTATTTTTTTACCATGAAGCGTATAGCCATGCTTGTTTTGGTCATTGTCCAAGACCGCAATTATGTCGCGGGGCCTCCCCCCTTGTTGGCTGGGGTGAAGCAAAAAACCAGATGCACTATCGCCAGCTCCAACAACAAGCGTACGTATAGGGTCATATTTATATACATGTGCAGTCCTGGTAAAACGGTGCATGTATACAAAAATTATGCCCAAAACCCGCTTGTGAATCCGCAACACAAGCGAAAATGATAAAAGAAAATAAAAGGCCATCATACCAAGCCCAGGGTTGGGCCAAAACCCAAGCCTCAAACGAAGCGAAACATACACAGCAAACGAGCTTAAAAATACAGCCATAGTAATACGAAGCATAGTGCCAATACCAGGGTGGGCCCACAAACTCTTATATACACCGCAAACGGTATAAAATACCATGCATGCAAGTATCATGACCCATATGCTACGGTTAACAGCATTTAAATATTGAGTAAAATCATTTACAAACAAGTACGTAAATACGAAAACAGCCCCAAACCAGCTAATCCAACAAAAAAAGGAGTCCAGCAGCGCTTGCATAAGCGTGTTAAACACAGAAAACCGTGATTTTATCATGTTCTAATTCATGCCTCCTTCGTCGGCGGAACATATAGCGAATTAATTCGAAAGCAGTTCAGCCTATCGCCGAAAAAGCGTTGAAGCGTCCGCTATTTTCGGCTCGGGCTGGACTGTTTCTCATTTAATTCGCTATAAGACAAGTACCGTGATATTCTTACACGATTACAAAAAAATATCAACATTTCCCAAACAAAAACGGCCACCCATGTATATAGGCGGCCGCAAGCATGTATAAATTAAGTCTATTCGGTTTCAGCTTCTGCTTCAGTTTCTGATTCTATGTCAGAGTCATCAGGCTCAACAAAATATCCATTGTAGCTGTTGAGGTGGGGGGTTAGTGTAAGTATGTCCATACGCAAATTTATTTGCAATTGGTCGCCATGCCTGTCTATGGAGTATTCTACTATGCGGTTGTCTATGTCTTCGTGCGCAAACCCGTGCAATATTGATATCAGGCCTTCGTATGAGGCCACAAATGATATACTTACCGGTGTAAGCCATATGCCATCAGCGGGGCCATCGGGGTTATCGTCGTTATGACTCATCGCACCAAAGGGTATGCTTTCATGGAAATATACATTCATGCTATGAGAATGCAGTATAGCAATGCGGTTAATACGCTCTCTTATATCCAGCTCATCCAAAGATATTGGCAAAAAATCCAGGTAGCCATATTGCCATATACGCTCTACATGCTCCCTATCACTTTGTGCCTGGGTAAGCTCGTATGCTAGTTGTGCTATATCATGTGTCAGTTGTGGGCTTGATTCGTCCCTATTAACTGCCCTTACCAACTCTGCGCGTGCAGCTTCTATGTCAATATTGAGCTGGTCAACCCGGTTATTGTTTGGCCGCCAAAAAACAAAAAAATACAATGCCACGCCAACCACAAGAAATATTAACGTATAAATAAGAAATGAAACTATGGTTGTCTTCATTGCCAACTCCTTACTACTTGGCTGTTTAACCAGAAAGGCGCCCACCCAGGATTAACAGTTATAGTTATTGTATACGTCATAAACCCATATGCGTCTATTCCAGAATTGTCATGTGTGTCGGCTATGCTCAATGATATAGACAATAAATAGTTGTGCCTAAAGTGCAAGCGCAAATGCTCTACACCGTCATGTATGCTTCTAAAATTGTTGGTACGGCCAGACACAACTATTTGATGATGCACAGATGCGCTTTCTACTGCACTTATATTATCTACAACAAGCCCAGACACTTCCATTATTTCTGGGATTATAATCAAGGCTGGCATCCTCAAATAAAAGTCATGTATTGATGTCATTCTTTCGTTAACATTGCTGATATCACTAAGTATAGCATTTACATTGCGGTACGCATAAGAACGCTGCTGTATTAAATCGTACCACGAGTCCGAAGATATATAGTCGGATATTTCGCTTTGTATGCCACGCAACTCGGCCCGCAATGCACGGGTGGTCCTTAAAGGTACAAGTATCGCAATAATCAAAATAACTACAACAAGCGCCGCAGCCGCGAACAGTGGTTTTCTTGTGCTCGGGTCTGGGCGTGGGTCTTCTGGGATAGCATAAGGGAAACCGCTATGGGTTTCGGCCTTAGCAGATACAATATCAAAGGGGGACTCGTGGAATTTATCTTCTTTTATTATCTCATCATATTGTGTATTTTCTATTTCTAAACCCAAACCGGCTAGTTCGGGTGGGAGCTGTGGAAGCTCTACATACCCGGCAGGTATGGGGATTTCGGGGCCTTCGTTGTCATAGTAATAATCCCTGCTTGGGACTGGACCTGGATCTGGATTCGGATCTGGAACTGGTGTTGGGACCGGCGTTTGTATTTGCTCATACGAATCATACGAGTCATAAGGGCGAGTAACGCTTGCAGCCTCGCTTATGCTTGGCCTGTCATATTGCGGCATTGGCTCAGCTGTATGGTGCACCATAACGTCTTGTGCAGGTGCGCTCATATGCGGCTGAGTATTAGCGGCGGCTTGCCACTGTGTGCTGGCATCGGCATTTATACCTTGTGTGGCAATATTGGGCAAGCGCAAATCCATACGGCAATCGTGGCCAACAAGTGATGGCATCCCCACTGCAAAGGCATCCAGGAACGAATCTTGGTTCAGCCGCCTTAGGTTGGGGCGTTTCAAACCAGGTACTACCCACTGGCTGGGCTTTAAAACCGGCACATTCAAATTAGCACGTAGGCTATCTTCTATGCCGGGGATATTTTCGTCATCCATAAGTAGGATGCATGTAATTCTCTCTCCGCCAACCATACGGTAAAAATGGTCCGTCG
Organism: Defluviitaleaceae bacterium; assembly: GCA_009785605.1. Taxonomy (GTDB): domain Bacteria; phylum Bacillota; class Clostridia; order Lachnospirales; family WQUN01; genus WRAN01. Next base: position 6,361 of record WQVY01000005.1, read on the forward strand.
CAGATGCAATTTCACCTGTAAGCTTGCCGGCATCGTAACGGATTGCACTCTCATTGTTGCCTATGCCACCGGCTTTTACAGACATAAGCGTCTCGAAATCTTCTACCTCGCCCAAGTTAACAAACTCTGGGGTAAAATAGCGGTTACTGTGGAAAAGCCCGTTGTGATAGAACGCAATATTTGCGGCCCCAGGGCCTGCATCCAATATAGCGAAGTTGTAAGGTATGCTGCCTTCTATAGGCGCACACCAATGCTGGATAAGCCGGCTGCGGGCATTTTCTCTTATATCTAAGCGCTTAGGCTTGAAATTTGCCCAGCGGCAGGCGGTATCAACGGCAATTGCATGCTCTTCTGGCATTGCGGCTACCATTACTTCAAGTTCGCCGCCTACCTGCCCAAGCACTTCGCATCCTATATGATAAACAGACCTACCACTTGGCAAAAATGGAGCCATCTCTGTTAATGCAACAGAAAGTAAAGCATCTGTTGGCATATCCGGCCATCTAAAACGCTGTATGGTGATATCTGGCATACTCACGCCAACAACGCACGATGCCCCAAAAGTCATAGATACTTTAGCGGCCCATGCCGCTTTTTTTATTGCAGCAGAAAGGTCGGTCACGTAGGCATCGTCTGGCATTCCGTGTAGCGTTGGTGCTTTGGCAGAGCCGGCTCGCATCATCACACCCTGTGGGTCAAGCTTTATGACACTTACAACGCTATCGCTAATGTCTATGCATATACGCTCGCTGCGGTGTGTGGATATACCCTTACGATTTGCGTTCGACAGCATTCGCTTCCGTCCTTTCGTTTAAATTTTAGTGCTTATGTAAGAAAACTCCAAAACGCCTGTCCAAACCATAGTGCAGCTAATGTACCGCCGCACAAAAATGGACCAAAGGCTATATACTCGCCACGCTTTGCACGGCCTGTAATTAACAAAAAAACAGCAAAAACTCCACCTGCAACAAAGGCAAAGATAAAGGCCAAAAATATATTATTCCACCCCAAGTATAGCCCGGCTACCGCCATAAGTTTGACGTCACCGTAACCAAACCCGTCTTTCTTGGCAAATATAAGCATTAACTTATCTATTGTATAAAGTGGTATTGCACCTGCAATTAATCCCAGCAGTGCATCAACAAAGCCTGGCGCATAAGGGAATATCATAAAAAAATTGCCCAATGCAACCCACATAACGCCAACTACTAAGGCTACAGCCAATAAGCCGTCTGGTATTACTTGTGTTTCCCAATCTATTAACGATATCGTTAGCAACACAAAGGCAAAAAACGACAGGAAAATAGCCGACGGGGTCCGGGTAAATAATATCATCCCAGCAAAAAGCAGTGCACATGCCAGCTCTACTAACGGGTAACGCAGACTAATACGTATTTTGCAATTGCGGCAGCACCCCTTTAGCAACAACCAGCTTATCACAGGAAGCAAATCATAATAAGCAATACGGCAGTTGCACGCCGGGCACGCAGATGGCGGCATCACAATTGATATGTTACGCGGCAGCCTGTAAATTAAAACATTAGTAAAAGAGCCAAAACACAACCCCAAAACAACCCATAAGAAGACCCACGGCATAGCGTGTCTCCCTTCGGCTTACGTATGCAGTGTTTTCACACTACAGTATGACTGGCATTATAGCAAGGCACCCATGATGTTGAGAAGGTTTTTTTATTACAATTGTGTTGCTATTATGTATCATTTTCGTTTCTGTGACAGATGTATAGCGCGGCGCTCACTATGTTTTTGCATTATAACATAAATCACATGCAATATGTAGACCTCTAATATCTGCTTTTATGCGATGCTTTATGATGTCTATATCTGGATGATATATTGTGCCGTTTTCGACGAGTTTTTTTATTTGTCCTACTGTTGTGCATAATACTTTAGCCAAAAATTTGACAAGTTTTAAATCAAAGCAAAAAGGGCTTTGTATATGTGCTAAAACCGTCTCATCATGAGACTCGCAAACTTCTACGGTATATTCTACATTTGTATAATCTACAACACAAGAATTTTGCCTAAGGAAGTGCCTATCAAATGCATATTGCCAGGCAAGTGACTTGTCGTTTGCAATAAACATGTTAAACAGCGCCGCCGGTAACTCACGGGGCTTTATCCCTTTTTTTATTGCCAAGTTCCACGTGCTGTCGCATTTGTGACATTTGTAGATAAGCCATATGTCCACACGCGACTGGTTGGCGTTGACACGAAACTTTTCACTGCAATAAAACTCACTTTTTTTGTTGCACTTGCTGCATTGTTTTATTAGTGTTGGTGTGTTTTGTGGCACAATGCGCCAGGTTATATTTTTATTTTCTTTCATTATAATCACCCGGGCAAATCATAGGACGTGGTTGGCCCGGGTGCTACCTAATTGTTGTTTCTGAAACAAGATTGAGGCATAAAGGACAAACAAAAGGATAACCGACGTTTGCGGCTTGGGCGTTAATTCGTAGGCAAGTATATGATATAATAAACTTCATCTAAAATTGTACATCGAGGGGACGACACCCATCATAGTAAACAGAAGATGTACGCTTATTTTTGCATAGATACATGTGTATGAACTCTAAGCTGGCGGTTTTGATGATTGGGCCAAAAGCGATCACGTTAGAAGCCCTACTCAACTCCGTATTATTGACCCATATTACCTAGATGGTTTGTCAAACGACGAATATGTAACTGCTTTTAGGGCTTTGCAAGAGCTAATTTGCGATATCTATGACGAAATTGTACGCACATCACCCTTTGTGTGGGGTTGGCAAGGCTGGAAAGACAAAACAGCCACAGGTGGCAGCTACGGTGTATGGAATAACCGTATAATGGGTATCCTTGGTGCATTTGCAGAGGTAGGGTATATAGAAAATGATGCCCTAATTGTAGACAAAAAGACATTTAGCGCTCATGACATAGCATTCAAAAAGCACAGGTTTACCAACAAAGGTATGGCCGACATGGTTGTAACTGGGTTGATGGACATGGGGCTTATGTTTGAAGGGTAAAGCGTTGAAACATCCGCTATTTTCGGCTCTGGCGGGACCGTTTAAAGGGAGAATTGCTATAGTTGAATAATCTCGTCAAACAACCCCATAAAACGTTTATCACTCTCGTGAGTGATAACTATACATGTTAGGTCTTTGTCTTGAAACATTTCTTGCAATATGTTACAGGCCGTATCCAAGTCAACACCCGATGTGATTTCGTCCAGCACTAGTATTTTAGGCTTGTGAAGTAACGCCCGCGCAAGCACGATTCGTTGTTTCTGGCCACCAGAAAGGCCAGAGGTGTTGGAGATATGCCTAGATAGCGCTTCGTCATCGGGCAAAAACTCGTTGACGCGAGTGAGGGCAAGTATGCGATTTACTTCATCTTGGTTGGGTAAATTGTCAAAGAAGGCGATATTGTTTATTGCTGTGTCCCCAAACAGATATGGGTCCTGCCTTACATAACGCAAAAGTTTATGATAATCATGGATGTCTAAAGTACGGATGTCTTTATCGTCTAACGTAATAGCACCTTCAAACTCTGCAAATTCCATGGCCAGTGCCCTGGCGATGCTGGTCTTCCCATAACCGCTGGGTGCGTATACAGCGTATTTTACACCTCGCTTGAAAGACAAGTTTAAGTCTTGTATTACATACTCCTCGCCTGTATAGCTCAGGCCCAAATCTTGTACCTTTAGTTCACCAGTAAAGTCAGCAACTGGATGGCGGGCTGGCTCTGGAGGGTTGGTTTCGCGGGCTTTTTCCAAGATTGCTTTAGCGGAACGCAACCCGTTTAAGGTTTCTACAATCTGCTGGATTGGGTTAAAAACATGATTCATCAATTGTACAATGGCAATCATAAAGCCGAAGGTCATTGCCCCGGTGATGACAAAATAGCAGCTTAGCCCCATGATAACCAATTGCACCACGCCGCCCATGACACCGGGTACTTGCCCCGCCAGCACTTCAAAGAAGTTGCGCTTCATGCGGGCATTTTCTATGTGCTGGTTTTTTATTGCATGGCGCTCCAGGAAGATGTCTTGTTTGTCATAGGCCACGATTTCGCGCTTACCGTCGATACTCTCTTTTACAGTGTCTACATATGTTTCTGCCGCTTGTGAATAATCCTTAGTACGCCTGGCTAACCCTTCGGAAAAGATACCGCTTGCCATCATTGGAAGCATAGATACAACAATCGCGACAAGGGTAACAATCCAGTTAATCCAAAGTAACGAGCCTAGCGCGAAAACAAAAGTAGCTATATACAACGGTAGCCGAGCCCTGGCGCTAAGATATGACTGCTCTAATATATCAACATCAGCAGTGAAGAAGCTTAAGTCTTTGCCACTATCTCCGCTATGGGCATTGGCGCGGCGGAAGAACAAGAAGTTCATGCGGTGATGCTTTATGGTTAACAGCATATCCCGCACATACCCAGTGCGCATCCGCGCAGCAATTAGGACGGTAATCATATCCGCTGCTAGTACCCCTGCTGCCAATGACAGTACAAATATTAGCGCGCGCAAGTCTTGCTGCCCAGCGGCATCTACAGCGCGCTGTAATAAAAAAGCCATTGTCACTGTTATTGCAGCATTGGCTACATAAAAGCACCCTGACAAGAATAGCTTAATGCGTGTTTTTCCTGTAATTTTCATATATCCACCCCTTTAGTTGTGTGTGATACTAACAGCGCAGGGAGGAAGACGTCAATACGTATTGAATAGTGTGGCATTTTTGACAAAATCATCGCATGTTTATTGTCGAAAACATACCCTAACTTCCACTTTATGTAATAACTTGTCAATTGATGTTGGACAAAATCCGCATTCTATTTTGTGCATATTGCACAATATGCGGCACCAGAGCCAAATCTATGAGCGTCCTGTCTTTGTGAAAATATTTTATATTGTTGCTTATAATGGTTGCGGTTCCAAAAGAAGGATGATACAATGCGTCATAAGAAGTCAAAATGTTTCACTATTCGGGCTGCATAAGCAGCTTACGTTTAAGGGGGGCGGTTGATGTGATATATCACAAGGTGCTAGTCAACATAAGGCAACAACATGGCTACTCTCAAGAGGATTTTGCTAACCTACTCCAGTGTGATGTAGCACATATTATTGCACTTGAAAGCGGGAAGGAAAAGGCAGACACACCTTTTGTAGCCACTATAAGGGTAAAGCTAGACCTAAAAAACGCCCCCATTACAGAGCTGGCGCGAGCTACGCTTATGGAAGATATATATAAATGGAAAGTTGCAATAGACTACGGCGACATTTCCAAGGCAAGTGAGCTTATGCCAGCGCTAAAATCAGGCGCAAAGCTGTCTTACAGCGTAAGCACACAAGTGCTATATGATATATTTGAAACAGACTACTATCGCCTAATAGGCGACATGAAATCATACAACGAGATGATGAAACGCCTAAGCCAACAAGTAGAGAAGTTTAATGCAAGGCAGCTACACCACTACAACTGCCTGGTTGGAGCTAAAGCGTTTGTAGAAAAACGCTACCAGGAGGCAATAAAGGCCTATGTAGCAGCCGGAAGGCTGGATAAGAGCGGCGACTGGAGTGGTGTGCGTTTTTATGCTGGGCTTGGCGCAAGCTTGTCAGACAGGGGCTATGCCACCAGAGCGGTATGGTATCTAGAGAAGGCTAGGCACTTGGCAAGATGGGCTGCCATTTATGAAAATAGGCCCAATAGTAGGTTTGATGAGTATATAGACGGTTATCTTGCCAGTGACCTAAGCAAGATTGGCAGATGCGATGAGGCGATAACCATACTTGAGAGACGCCTTGTTATAGAGATGAAGAAAAAATCCAAAGAAGGAATTGGCTATACATACTTCAGCTTTGGTAGAGTATATCAAATGGCTGAAAACTTTGATAAAGCTATAAAAAATTATGATATGGCTTTAGAGTATTTGAATGAAAATAACGAAGCTTATATATCGGCTTTATATCATAAAGCGTCCACATATACTATTAATAATAGAAACAGTGAGGCTGTACCGTGTATAGAGAAAGGCTTAGAAGTTGCTAAGGATGAGTATTGGAGAATAAGATTTGATGCGTTGATGCATTCTGCAACATTGGACGTTGACCCAAGCTCTGCTGAATATCTAAAAAATACAGCAATACCTAAGCTTCTAAGTTATGGGCAAGGTGAAGCAGTTGTTTATTACAATAAGCAGCTAAGTGAATACTATTACGAATACGGAACACTTGAAGCTGCACTAAAATATAGCAATAGCGCTTTGGAGGCGCAAAAACAGCTCCATAAAGAACTTATAGAAAGGGATATGTAAATATGAAGAAGCAAGTAGTAGCCTTTTTGTTGGTGGTTATGATGCTTTTTGCTATGCCCATGACTGCATTGGGCGATCCCGGTGGAACTGGTGGATGCCCGCCGCCATACCAGCCCCCGGGGCAACTAAGTATTTGTATCCTACCTCTACCCATGATGGCCACAACAGGTGACCCCGGTGGAACTGGCGGATTCCCGCCGCCACTTATTCCACCCCCTAACTAAGCGTTAGCTTTTATTTCAAAATTGCATACTATTATGAATACGGAACACTTGAAGCTTCACTAAAATATATCAATAGCGCTTTGGAGGCGCAAAAACAGCTCCACAATGAACTTGTAGAAAGGGATATGTAATTATGAAGAAGCGAATAGTAGCCTTTTTATTAGTGGTTATGATGCTTTTGACTATGCCCATGACTGCCTTTGGCGATGGCCCCGGCGATGGCTCTGGTGGAGGTCCGCCGCCATACCAACCTCCGGTACAACTTAGTATTTGTATCCTACCTCTACCCATGATGGCCACAACAGGTGGCCCCGGCGATGGCTCTGGTGGATGCCCGCCGCCACTTATTCCACCTCCTCACTAAGTGTTAGTATTTATTTCAAAATTGTATACTATTATGAATATGGAACGCTTGAAGCTGCACTAAAATATAGCAATTGCGCCTTGGAGGCGCAAAAACAGCTCCACAAAGAACTTGTAGAAAGGGATATGTAATTATGAAGAAGCGAGTAGTAGCCTTTTTATTAGTGATTATGATACTTTTGGCTATGCCCATGACTGCATTTGGCTATGATCCAGGTGGGACTGGCGGAGGCCCACCACCACACCAACCCCCAGGGCAACTTAGCATTTGCATCCTACCACTACCCATGATGGCCACAACAGGTGACCCCGGCGGAACTGGCGGATTCCCGCCGCCACTTATTCCACCTCCTCACTAAAAAGTTGTGTTCATAGATGGCAATACCCGAGCTGGCGTGAGAACTACTGTACTGACAGTTTTGATGATTGGGCCAAAAGCGATCTGTTACCAGGTTGCCGATACTATCAACATTGGTTGTCGCTCAAACAATCCCAAACTGGCAGATGCCCACCGCCACTGTTTCCGCTTCATAACCAAGCGTTAGCATCTGTTTTTACAATTAGACCTGCACCAACTTGTACAGCTCAGAGTTTATACGTTCTGGGCTTTTTACATATAAGTCCTTTGCACATACGCTGCACTTGAATGCACCAAAAGCAAAGAAACCCTACAACTCACCCACGAGATAGATTATTCTGTAGCGGCACAGCACATGAGTTATTCAAATGGATTAAAAAAATACACTCTCGCATCATCCTTTGTACAACTAGGGTGATTTGTACCGCCTAACTTTTCATATAGTCCACACGCTGCTATATTTGATTTTTCTGTTATTAAGAAGATTTTATATATATTGAGTAGTTTGCACGCTTCTTTTATGCCGCTCAATATTCCTGTGCCTATTCCCTCTCGACGGTACTTTGGACTAACGCCAAACCCATGAATATAAAGCCTATTGCCACTACAAGTAAAATTCTCTTGTTCGTATCCAAAAGAATGACCTATGATTTGGTTTTCTTGTATACAAGCAAAAAACCAGTTCTTAGAATTGCTAAGAAATTGCCTTGCATTATCTTCGCTGACAGAAAAATCAGGGTTTTCATCCCTTAATTGCATGAGTAATGGTAGGTCTGAAATTGTTAGTTTTCTGTAAATTCTTTTTTTCATACTCGGGCTTGCCTCCTGTCACTTATATTTTGATTTGTCCAAAAGATGCAAATTATGCGACCATGAAAATTGTGCAGACAGTGTTTGCACAAATTCCTCGTCCGCTACAAACTCCGCAAACTTACGCATATATTTCAAATTCCGTACCGAATATCCCTTTGCATTTGGAAACTCTAACTTTATATCACGGGCAAGGTTGCCTTATACTGGGTGTTATGAATTTGTGTTTTTACGCTCTCCAAAATTTCAATATACGAGTCATTGTTGATAAGCATTCCATATCGCCCCTAACCAAATTAACACCATATAAAATCATACCATATATCGAATTTCTACACAATATTTCCTGTTCCTGTGAGCAAGTACGCATAAAACCTGCCGACTACTAATAGTCGGCAGGTTTGTATTTAGGTGTTTGCGCATTGCATTTTCGTCAAGGGATTTTGGAATGTACAGTGCCTGAAAGTCGTTACGCTGTGTTATAATCCTGGTAATAACAAACGTAGCAAAGATTAATGCCTTTATCAGATATTCATTTTAGAAAGGTAGGAACCACCATGACTCCGGTAGAAAAATTCGACCACTGGAAATCATATGCCGAGCGTGATTTGGATGCCGCAAAAGCAATGTTTGAAACGGGAAGATGGTTTTATGTTCTATTTATGTGCCAGCAGGCTGTAGAAAAATTAATCAAAGGCATATACAACCTGTATGTAGATAACGATGTTCCAAGAACACATAATATTGAAATGCTCGCAAACCGAATCGAGGACAGTTCAGATATTTCTTTTAGTGAGGATATGTACGAATTATTCCGGTCATTATCAAAATATTATTTAGCAGACAGATATCCTGATTTTTTAAGTGTTGCAGGTGCATTAGTGGATAGAAATGAAGCGGACAATACTCACAATAAAACCAAGGAGGCGTTTGCATGGCTACTGACTTTGAAACCGTCAGGGGATTAACCGAAGAGTACGCTGAAACGGTGAGACGGGTATTCCCTGTAGATAAAGTAATTTTATATGGTTCGTATGCAAAGGGTACAGCCACACATTCAAGTGATGTCGATGTCTGTTTTTTCATTAGTGACTTTAATGGCAAAAGGCGAGTTGATATTATTGGGGAGTTGCTTGGCCTTTGTGGAAGATATAAAGGAGCATATTTTGAACCAAACGCCTTTCCCACATCTGAAATAGAACGCGGGAACCCCTTTGTCAAGGAGATATTAATGACCGGTATAGAGATATGACAGATGATATAACACCTACAAAAAACTGCCGACTTATAATAGCCGGCAGTTTTTCATTTCATACTTTATAGTAGTTGACGTTTAAATCGGCAATACATCACTAAATAATCTCAACAATGACCTTTACATTCGCATGTACAGCCGCGGCCTTTACAACGGTACGGATTGCGCGTGCAATGCGCCCTTGTTTGCCTATGACCTTGCCCATATCATCTGGGGCTACCGTGAGTTTGAGTACGGTTGCGCCGTCTAATAAACTCTCGGTCACTACTACTTCATCGGGCTTGTCTACTAAGTTCCTGGCTAATATGACCAGCAAATCTTTCACTTGTTTCATGCCTCCTTCGCCGGTGCGGGAAAAAGGTTAGCACAACAACCTGCTTTGCAGAAATTGTGCTTACTCACCAGCCTTTTTAAGCAACGCCCTTACGGTATCTGTGGGTTGTGCACCCTGCGAGATCCATTTATTGGCTTCTTCTAAGTCTACTCTTAACAGGGTAGGCTTTTTTGTTGGGTCGTAAATGCCTATCTCTGCCAAAACTTTGCCGTCACGTGGGGTACGGGCATCTGCCACAACAATACGGTAGAAGGGGGCTTTCTTTGCGCCCATCCTTTTCAAACGTATTTTGACCATATGTCACCTCTTTCTTATATATTTTATAAATCTCAATTAAAAAATGGGAGATTGGGCAAAAAGCCCTTTCTGCCTTTTTTACCTTTTTTGCCGGACATGCTGCCGGTTAGGCCTTTCATCATCTTGCGCATTTCTTCAAATTGTTTTAGCAAGCGGTTTACATCTTGGATAGTACGGCCGCTGCCTGTGGCTATCCGCCGTTTTCTTGAGCCATTTAGGATAGACGGGTCGCGGCGCTCGTGCTTGGTCATGGACTGGATTATGGCTTCTACATGGTTTAGGGCGTTTTCGTCTATGTTTGCACCTGCCAGTTGTGACTGGTCTATGCCTGGCATCATGCCCAATAAGTCTTTTAGTGGGCCCATTTTTTTCATTTGTTGCATCTGCACTAGGAAGTCATCCAGGGTTAGGGTGTTTTGCCTTATTTTTTGCTCTAGTTCCATTGCTTGTTTTTCGTCAAAGGCTTGTTGGGCCTTATCTATCAGGCTTAGTACATCGCCCATACCCAAGATACGCGAGGCCATACGGTCCGGGTAAAAGGGCTCCATATCTTCTAATTTCTCGCCCATGCCTACGTATTTTATGGGCTTGCCTGTTACGGCCTTTACAGAAAGCACAGCACCACCGCGGGTGTCACTGTCCAGTTTTGTGACAATTATGCCGTCTAGGCCTAGTTTCTCGTTAAATGTCTGAGCTACGTTTACGGCATCTTGGCCTGTCATTGCGTCTACTACCAGTAGTATCTCCTGGGGCATTACGGTACTTTTGACTTGGGCCAGCTCGCCCATTAGCTCATCGTCTATATGCAAGCGGCCAGCGGTGTCTATTAGCACTACATCATGGCCGTTTTGGTTAGCGTATTCTACGCCTTTTTGGGCGATTATTGCGGGGTTTTCTTTATCACCCATTTCAAAAACGGGGATATTATATGTCTTGCCTACTACTTGTAGCTGTTTTATTGCTGCCGGCCTGTAGATATCACAGGCAACCAGTAAAGGTTTGCGCCCTTGCTTTCTTAGTATCCCAGAAAGTTTGCCGCTGCTGGTGGTTTTACCTGCACCTTGTAGGCCCACCATCATATACACGGTTGGCGGCTTGGCAGAGAAGGTCAACTGGCTTTGGGTCGAGCCCATAAGGGCTGTTAGCTGCTCGTCAACCAGTTTTATAACCTGTTGGCCAGGGTTTAGCGCCTCCATGACGGCATGACCTACGGCTTTTTCTGTTAACGTAGTTATAAACTCTTTTACTACGCGGAAGTTAACATCCGCTTCCAGTAGGGCCAGCCGTACTTCGCGCATGGCATCCTTTACGTCTTTTTCAGAGAGTCGTCCCTTGCCCTTAAGGGCTTTGAAAACACTTTGTAGTTTTTCACTCAAATTACCGAATGCCACTTTGCACCTCCTAGCGTGCTATCAAAATCGTGAGCATTGCTTATACAAGCATCTCACCTACTGCGTTTTTTATCCAACCGGTTAGCGCTTTTGCTGGCGCTTCTGGTGTTAGCTGCTGCTCTAGCTCGTCTAGCTTTGCAAGGATATCCTGCGCCAGGGCTTGCTGTGCTGCAAATTTTTGCACAAGGCCAAGCTGCATCTCGTACTTTTCTAGCCGCATGACAGAGCGCTTGATAAAATCCACAACGGCCTGGGGAGAAATATCCAACTCCTGGGCAATTTCTGTAAGCGAGCAATCCTCTAAGTAGCGCATGGTAAAACATGCGGCCTGTTTAGAGGTAAGTGCAGGGCCGTAAAAATCAAACAGTAGATTACGCTCTTGCCTTAGGTTTATGGCTGTTATGTCCTGTGGTGTATCCATGTATACAGTATAATCACTTTATAGGGGTGTAGTCAAGTATGTAGCAATTTGGCTTTGCGTAGCCTCAAAGCTTCGCCGAAAAACGCTTAAAGCCGCGTATTTTCAGCTCGTTTTCGGACAACGCAAAGTCAAATTGCTATAGCGAACTAAAAAACACCTGCCCATAAGAAGTCGGACTTCTTACAGGCAGGTGCCTTGTTATAGTTTGTATTAGATGCTATTTGGAGTCGCTCTTAGACATATGCACCATCAAGTCGATGAGCTTGCAAGAATAACCCCACTCATTGTCATACCACGCAATAAGCTTAACAAAGTTGTCGCTTAACGCGATGCCAGCCTTCGCGTCGAAAACGCAGGTGCAAGACTCGCCAATAAAGTCAGATGATACTACATCATCTTCTGTATAGCACATGATGCCCTTCATTGGGCCGTCTGCTGCTTTTTTTACGGCGGCTTTGATATCGTCGTACGTTGCGGGTTTTGCTAAGCGTACTGTCAAGTCTACTACAGACACGTTTACGGTTGGCACCCTAAAGGCCATGCCGGTTAGCTTGCCTTTAAGCTCTGGGATAACAATACCAACAGCCCTTGCTGCACCTGTGCTAGAAGGGATGATGTTGGCTGCTGCAGCACGCCCGCCGCGCCAGTCTTTATTGGATGGGCTGTCTACGGTTTTTTGGGTAGATGTGGTAGCGTGTACTGTGGTCATAAGGCCTTCTGTGATGCCAAAGTTGTCGTTTAACACTTTGGCCAGTGGGGCTAAGCAGTTGGTGGTACAGCTTGCATTGCTTACGATGTTCATGTCTGGTGTGTATTTGTCATGGTTTACGCCCATTACAAAGGTAGGTGTGCCGGTATCCTTGGCTGGTGCAGACAATACAACCTTCTTAGCACCACCGTCCAGGTATGCCTTAGCAGATTCCTGTGTCAAGAACACACCTGTACACTCGGCTACATATTCTACGCCGTCTTTTGCCCATGGGATTTCGGCAGGGTTCATGCTGGTATGAAGGGCAATTTTCTTGCCGTTAACCACCAGGTTATTGCCCTCTGCTTTAACTTCGCCTTTGAAGCGCCCGTGTACGGAATCATACTTTAGCATGTAAACCATATAATCTGGGTCTACAAACGGGTCATTGATGGCTACAACTTCAACATCACTGCGGGTCATGGCATAGCGGAAAGCTAAGCGCCCAATACGGCCAAAACCATTGATACCTAATTTTACCATAAATACCTCCTGAAAATATTAATTATTTACCAAAACACAGTATACCACAATTTCCGCACCATTTCAGCTAATAGGACATAGAATAAACCACAGACATTGTGAGTTATACTAATCTCAAGTAAAATGTAAATTTGCCCAAACGAAAAATCACTGATACCTGATATTTTCTATTTGGGCAAATTCTCAGAATTTATTTGAGATTAGTATTAGCACTTGTTTGACTTATACGAATCTCGAAAATCATCGTCGACAACACATCGCAAAAAACGGCTTAAAGCCGCCGATTTTCCACTCGGTTGTCGACGTGATTTTCTGAGATTCGTATTAACTCACAAAAAGCCGTGGAGGTGGCGACATGTTTATGAAAAAACGCCTAATGGGGTTAATATTCTTCTTTGTTGGTATTGGTATGATTATACAATTTATGATGCCTACCTGGGGGTTCCTTATTGCCGCGGCGCTTATAATTTTAGGCTTTTGGTATGTGTTTGCAAGGTAAGCGTACGAGCTTGCTGCTGTACATTGGAATGGAGATTGATATGTATGAAATTTAAGGTAATAAAATTGCCGCGCTTTATTGGCAGTATTGTTAAAAAAATACTAAGAATTAAAGATTAAAGATTAAAGATTAAGAATTGCAACGCGCCCCTTACCACCACAGGCAGGGCAATCTTTTTCCAGCAGGCGGGCCAGCGGCTCACGGGTCCTTTGCCTGGTAAGCTGGACCAGCCCCAACTCTGTAATACCTACCAGTTCCGTCTTTATGCGATCTTTTTTGATTTCGCTTTCCAAAGCGCCTAGTAAGGCGCTTTTGTCTTCTTCGCGGGTCATGTCAATAAAATCTACAATTATCATGCCGGATAGGTTGCGAAGGGCTACCTGCCATGCAATACATATTGCGGCTTGCATATTGGTTTCAAGGATAGTGCTTCGCAAGTCTTTCTGGCCGGTAAAGCGGCCTGTGTTTACGTCTATTACTACGCAAGCCTCTGTTTGCTCTATTGTTATAAACCCGCCACAGGGTAGTTGCACGGTTTTTTTAAGTGCTGCGGATATCTGCGCATGTATGTTATGCGCAGCAAAAAGACCGGTTTCATGTTCATGAACCCGGCCCTCTAAACCTGGCATAATACTTGCTATTACTTGCCTAATCTCATTAATGTCAAACCCACTAACCCATATTTCGGATAGGTCAGCAGATACAAGGTCGCCCAGCAGCGTAGCAACACGCCCCACCAGCGAAGGGGTCTCGGGATAAATTAGTGCAGGGAAGGTAGAATGTGCAGCTCGCGCCTGGACTTTCTTGTATACAAGTGTAAGCGCTTCTATTTCCGAAGATATCTTGGTAGGCTCTTGCCCTTCGGCGCTTGTACGTACAATCACACCAAAACCCTTTGGCAGTGCGTTTATTGCTGCGGCGCGCAGGCGCTTTCTTTCGCTGTCACTGGTTATTTTTTGTGATACGCCTATTTCACTGCGCTGGCTTTCCATCAAAACTACATATCGCCCCTTGAGGCGCAACTCCATGCCTACATATGCACCTTTGCTGCCGGTCGGGTCTTTATAAACCTGTACCAATATTGGCTGGCCTTTCTTTAACGGGACATCACGTGATGTGTTCATTAGTGCACTCTTGCTTGTACCTATGTCTACAAACGCAAATTGCCCGGGCAATATTGCGTCTAGCCGGCCAAGGATAACCTGGCCTACCAAAGAAGCATTTTCTGCCGGGTCGATGTATATCTCTTTTAGCTTGTTTTGTACGGTTATAGCTGTACGCACTTGGCCGTCGTGGTTTTCTATTAATAGGCGATTCATGTATATCAGTCCCGTGTTTTAATTTGTTGCCGCTCAACTCTTCGTCAAAAGCGGAATAAATGCATCTTCATCGCCTTCGCCGGTTGTGTGGCAATATAACTCTGTACGGGTTATTGTTGCCGGGCTGGCATCACGGCCAAGCAGCAACCCTGCCACAATAAGTGGGTTTAAAAATCGTGCGCTTCCCGCTGCCAAGCGCATTTTTATATGCTGCTCGGCCATAGATATGTCCATAATATCCGGGCGGATATCTGTATCCTTTATACCGCTTTTGGTTTTCTTGGGGATAATAATACTTTCACTAGAAAGCACTGATTTAATTCTGTCTTCAACCAAAGTAGAGTCGTCTGCATCCAACTCCGCCAGTAAGATATAGTCCGCCGCAACAACAAGCGCTGCCGCACCTGGCCCGCCAAACGCTTGCGCGCCGGAGACAACAAGCCCCCCCGGCGCACAGGCATTTATCCGCGAAATAATTTTATCTTCTGGTAATTCTGTATCCAGTGTCAGGTCTGCATAGTCGTGTATGCTTGTCATACCCAAAGGCAATGGTAGCGCAAAAGATAGTAGCATATGCGGGTTAAACCCTTGGGAATATGCCACTGGTAGCTTGGACCGCCCAAGTGTCTGCTGAAACACTTTTAAAAAATCCAAATGTCCGATAAAACGCAGGTTGCCGCTTTTGGAAAATCGCAAGCGCATCTTAATCATAAAAATAAACACTCCCAATTAGAAGCTGCAGCTTCTTAACATGGCACTACACAACAGCACTTATAGAAGCGCCCGTAATACATATTACAGCCGGGCCTTTGTAGCCATTAAACTGCTTTTCTTCTTTTGACATGCGAAGGCTGTCATGTACCTTTGCCATATTGCCGGATATGGAGCCGCCTGTTACTGGTACTATGGTCGTCCCATCATAGTAGAACCCCAGCCGTATTTCGCTACCAAAATCCCCTGTAATTGGGTGCACCTGAAAATCAGAAAAAGACACCAGCTCCAAATACGGCGCTTTACGCATATCAGCACCTGATACTGTACCGCCTGTTATATGCATATTGGTGATATTACCGGTAGGCTCAATTCCTAGGTAGCTTGCAAAGCGGGTATCACCGCTGTATTTAAGAAGTTTGCCGTCGGCAATAATATTATGGTTTTGCAATGCCAGCCCGTCATCATCATATGGGCGGCTGTTGGTAGAGCCTACCATATACGGGTCAAGCATGAGATTTATCTTGTCAGACTGCCCGCCACATTGCACATTCTCGCCTTCTTTAAAGGTGGACAACTGCTGGTACACCAGTCTTGCATTGGCCAAAGAGCGATAATATGAAAAGAAAGTACCCAAGCATTCGCCAGACAGCAGGATATTTATATTTCCAACCACGGGTGTTGGCACAGCTTCGGCTTTTTTTGAGGCTGTGAGAAAGAGCTCGTTTACACGCTCTTTTAGAATTGCTTTAGCAGCATCTATACCCATATCCAAGCTAAAACGGTATGACTCGCATACTTCTATCTCGCCTGTGTTTTCGCCGCTCCAGTGCACTGCTGTTTCTACAAAGGCGTTGTATGTTGTGTATACAACATCTACACCATTTGAGTTTATTTTGCGTTCGTCGCGCTGGGTAATAAAAAACTCGCTATAGCTTATATGTCCTTTGTCATGTACATCGCATTCATAAAAGGCGACTTGCAAGCTCTCCAGGGCTTGGGATATGTTTATATCCAGGCTGTGGTTTTGTACTGCCGGCTCAGTGGATGCAGGTGCCAGTGGGTAGTATGCATTTTTTACAAACCCGGCAGCATATACACCTTGGGTGATAATCTCGTGCAGTTCTTCGGCGCTTGTACCTGGATGTATGTCTACGCTGTATGAGCCGCGGTAGTTCACTTGATTACCGCTTTCGTCATTTTCGCAAAAATCTACGTACAGGGTTAGTGCGATATCTGTCGTAACAACCTCCCGCCGCATTTCTGATTTTTGCCTTATGTTAAAGCTTTCGACACGGCGCACTTTGGTTTCGGATACTAGATATTCTACACCTTCGAAAGTTTTGAGTGTATCCAATAGTAGTTTTAACATGATCGTCTCCATTCTAAGATTTGCTCCAGTATGATGTTACCCAAGCCTGGCCCGTGTCTTAATATATGGCCCGCCACACGACACTTTTACCCATTCCTTATAACCTTTGCCACAACCACCAGCACCAGAAAATTCGAAGTCATCTGACACCATGGTAATGGCCTTTAGCAGGTCTGGTACATAGCCTGTCATAACTACCGGTGCTACCCAGTTGTCTGTTATTTTGCCGTCTATGATTTCTCTGGCACAAGTAAACATGCACTGTATCCCCCAGTCCTTGGGGTCTTCCATGCCGCTTGCGGCATCTTCTATCAAGTAACCATGCTTTACGGATTTAATCATGTCTTCTAGCTTGTCCGTCCCTGGTGATATAAATGTGTTGGTCATACGGCTATAAGCTTTATTGCTATAGGCCTGTCGCCTGCCGTTGCCGGTTGGTGATAGTCCAAGTGCAGCAGCAGATAGTGCGTCAGATATACCGGCCTTTAATATGCCATTTTCTATGATGGTAGTGTCGCCGGCCAAGTTGCCTTCGTCATCAAATAAATATGATGCCACATGGCGCGTAGCCTTTGCGCCGTCGTGCATTCTTACTATGGGTGATGCTACTGGTTGGCCCATGTAATCCTTGGCATTGGCGCGGTTTTTGATAAACATATCCAGTTCTACACCATGACCAAAGGCTTCGTGTGCAATAATACCTACCGCATCTGGCGAGCATATAACATCGTATTCACCAGGGGGAGTGGGTTTAGCATCCAACAGCTTGCATGCGTTTTGTACAACTTCCTCAAGCCCGCTGTCCATCAGCGCCAAAATTTCTAACCCCATCATGCCAGAGAAACTCTTGTGTAAGCTCCGGGTAGTTTTTTCACGTCGCACTGTGGATGAAAGGTACGCATCTGCCCAATAATAATGCTGCTCTAAGTCTTTTTTTGTTGATACGAATATTTTAGACGTTTTGGCGTAGCTCACGCTCACAGATGCTTCTACAACCAGTGGAGATACATCACGCATTTTTTTGTTTAAGTTCTTCATACGCGCAATTATTTGGTCCGGGCCAAGATTGCCAGGGAGTTCTTCCACTTCGCCGTGGTAGGTCTGTACTAGCGGTTCATCTACGGGTTGTGGATACAGGAAAGCCGTGCCTGACTGCTTGCTTGCAGACTCTGTGATTTGTATTGTCAGGGCTTCAAGTTCTGCTGTATTTTCTGGCATGTTGTTAAAGGAGTATTCGAAATAACAGCCATCTTTGTATACCCGTACTACAAAACCGCGCTCGCTCCAGCCGCCCCCGTCGCTTATACTGGTTACCTTGTTTGACACGCTATAACGTTTGCCCATTACATCTGTGCCAAGGGCGGATACATACGTAAACTCTTTTTCTAGCATGGTTACCAATTTCTGCAGCCATGGCTTTTTTTCTTGCAAAAAATTTGATGCGGGTACTTTTTGCATGTTTTTCCTCCTTTATATTATGGTTGTCCATCAAATAGCTGACTTAGGGACTCCCTATTATGAATTATCCGTATTGCTTCGCCAAAGACTGGTGCCATAGATACTACTTTTATTTTTGGGTGATTAAATGCGGCAGCGTTTTCTACTGTGTCTGTGATATACAAACGCTCTATGGGGCTGTTTGTAAGCTCGTCTAGGGCGCGGTCGCTCATCACACAGTGGGACACACAGGCAAAAATGCGCTCGGCATTAAGCTTTTTTAGGTAACGCGCTGTAGAGGCCAGCGTCCCACACGATATAGTAAAGTCATCAACAATAAGTGCGTTGAGCCCTGCCACATCGCCTATAATGCCCTCTACTTCTGCCAACTCGTTATGGCTGCGGCGTACTTTATCGCCTATGGCTAACCCGACACCCAGCTTGTTTGCATATTTGCGTGCATTTTTGGCAAAACCAGTATCGGGAGCAACTACAACCAAGTTATCTACATCATGTTTACGCACTTCGGTGCAAAGTGCATCCATGGCATATAAATGGTCCACAGGTTTCTTAAAAAAACCTTGGATTTGCGGGCTATGCAGGTCCATTGTTATTATCCTGTCTACACCAGCGGCTTCTAAACAGTCTGCACATACGCGCGCACGGATAGAAACCCGCGGCTCGTCCTTCTTATCGCCTTTAGCATATGCAAAATAGGGCAATATTGCAGTTACAGAACTAGCACTGGCCCTCTTGAACGCGTCTACATAAAAAAGTAGCTCCATAAACTCGTCGTTTGGCTTTGTACCTATGGTTTGGATTACGTATACATCCTTGTCGCGCACCTTTTCCAGGACTTTTACAAACAGGGCACCCTCCGAAAACACAATTGTCTCCGACTGTCCCATTTCCATGCCCAGGTAGTCGCATACTTTGCTTGCAAACAACATGCTTGTACGGCCTGCGAAAATTTGAGCATCGGTTACTGGTTGTGGCATTGGGATTCTCCTTTAAAACTTTAAAATAAAACCGCGCTTTGCGCGGTTTTAGGCTATTGATTTAATATTTAGCTGGCTGGCCGCCTGGGTCTGCGCCGCTTTTGCTTGCGGTATATTGGCTGGCGATTTTCGTTGTAAACTATGTTTGGCGGCTTGTTTGATTCTACTGTTTCTTTGGTTACTATGCATCGTTCTATTTTGTTGTTGGATGGCACGTCGTACATTATTTCTGTTAATATCCCTTCAACAATAGCTCTTAGGCCACGTGCACCTGTCTCGTGCTCTAGGGCTTTTTGTGCTATGGCGCGTAGTGCATCTTCTTCAAACTCTAGTAGCACATTGTCCATCTCTAGAAGGTACTGGTACTGGCGGGTAAGTGCGTTTTTGGGCTCGCTTAATATAGAGACTAGCGCATCTTCGTCTAGCTTGCTAAGGGATACAATTACCGGTACACGGCCTATTAGTTCCGGGATAAGCCCATATTTATGCAAATCCCTTGGCTGGACATGTTGCAGGATATCGTCTATCCGCTTTTCGGAGTTGGTTTTAACTTCTGCTCCAAAGCCTATAACTTTTTTGTTGAGGCGCTGCTCGACTATTTTATCAAGCCCGCTAAAGGCTCCGCCACATATAAATAATATATTGGTTGTGTCTATTTGCAAAAAGTCCTGATGTGGGTGCTTGCGCCCCCCTTGTGGTGGGACAGAAGCAATTGTACCTTCCAGGATTTTTAGAAGCGCCTGTTGCACACCTTCACCACTTACATCCCGCGTGATTGATGGGTTATCTGATCGGCGAGAAATTTTGTCTATTTCGTCGATGTAGATGATCCCATGCTCTGCACGTTCTATGTCAAAGTCGGCGGCTTGGATTAGTTTAAGAAGAATATTTTCTACGTCTTCGCCTACATAGCCGGCCTCTGTTAGGCTGGTTGCGTCAGCAATAGCAATAGGTACCTGCAATATCCTTGCAAGGGTCTGCGCCAAGTGAGTCTTACCTACGCCTGTTGGGCCAATTAGTAGTACATTACTTTTTTGTACTTCCACGTCCATGCGGCCTGTTTGCTCTACTGCTATACGTTTATAGTGGTTGTACACAGCTACACTCAGTGCCACTTTGGCCCGCTCTTGGCCTATTACATATTCGTCAAGGAACGCTTTTATCTCCTTAGGCTTGGGGAGGCTGAAGCTGTCGTCCATTGCTGTTGTTTCTTTTGAGTCTTCTTCTAGTACGGCGTTGCATACGTCTATACACTCGTCACAGATAGTAACATTGGGGCCCGAAATCAAGTTTTCAACATCATCTTGATGCTTGCCACAAAAAGTACAGCGTACCCCTTTATCATCATATCTAGCTGGCATTTGTAGATTCCCTCCGGGTAATAATTTTATCTATTAGGCCGTATGCCAGTGCTTCTTCCGCGCTCATGAAGTTGTCGCGGTCGGAGTCGGCTTCTACTTTAGACACTGGTTGGCCTGTACGCTCCGCTAATATTTGGTTTAGCTTTTGTTTCATTTGGATGATGCGTGCGGCTTGGATTTGGATATCAGAAGCTTGGCCACGTGCCCCGCCCAAAGGTTGGTGAATCATGATTTCAGAGTTGGGTAACGCCAGGCGCTTGCCCTTGGCACCATTGGCAAGAAGGACTGCACCCATACTGGCGGCCATGCCCACGCATATCGTAGATACATCACAGCGTACATGGTTCATCGTATCAAAGATTGCCATGCCCGAACTTATACTACCGCCCGGGGAGTTGATGTATAGGCTTATGTCTTTATCTGGGTCTTCGGATTCCAAAAACAGCAGCTGCGCTATTATTAGGCTTGCACTTACATCAGATACCTCATCACCCAAGAAAATTATACGGTCCTTTAACAGACGTGAGTAGATATCGTATGAGCGTTCACCTCTGCCGGTTTGCTCTATTACATATGGTACTAGGTTAGCCATGTTGTTGCCTCCTTGTTATTCCAGTCCTTGTTATTTCAAGTCTTGTTATTCCACTTCCTGTGCTTCGCCTTCAATTATGTCAGGCTCGGCTATATCTGGTTCGGCTGTTTTTTCTACTATTGGTGCGATGGGTTCGTCTACTGCTATTGCCTTTTCGGTTACAAAATCCAGCGCTTTTTTGCACAAGATATCCCTTGTTATCTCCTTGCGGCGGTTTGGGTTAACGTCCAATACTAGTTTATCTAGCTCGTCACCCTCTAGGCCGGTCATAGTTCCCAGGTGCTCTTTAAAATCTTCGTCGCTTGCGGCAATATTTTCTTTGACTGCTACCGCTTCCAATGCCAGTTGGGAATCTACGTCAAATTTGGCCTGGCTCAGCCAGCTTGCGCGCATCGTTTCTTCAGATAAATTTGAAAAACGCAGATATGATTCTACATCCATGCCATGGCCTTCGACTTGACGCTTAAAGTTCTCCCAAGAGTCGTCTAGGCGGGCTTGATACATGGCCTCTGGTACTTCCATTTCAGCAATTTGTGCCAACTGCTGCATAAGGTGCATGCGCTTGTTGTTGTCTAATTGGGTTGTTTTGCGCTCACTGATATCTTTTGCCAGGCTCTCCCTGTATGCTGCTAAGTTTTCTAACCCAGATACATCTTGGGCAAATTCGTCGTTTATTTCTGGCAACTCGTTGGCTTTTACGTCCAATATTTCTACTTCGAATATTGCGGGCTTGCCAGCTAGTGTTTCGTGACCATATTCTTCTGGGAAGGTTACTTCAACTTTTACGTCGTCCCCTACAATGTGGCCTACTAGTTGGTCTTCGAATCCGGGGATAAATTGGTTAGAGCCTAGTTTTAAATCGAAGTCTTTTCCGCTGCCGCCTTCAAAGGCTTCGCCGTCTTGGTAACCTGTGAAGTTTATTGTTACGGTATCTTCAAGCTGGGCAGCACGCTCTACACTTATTTGGCGTACATTTTTTTCTTGCTCAGCCCTTAGTGCCGCTTGAATGTCTGATTCTGTTGCATCTGTTTCCATTTTTGGATAAGTAAGACCGTAGTATCCATCTATGTTTACTTCTGGCTTTACATAGAACAAAACCGTAAAAACCGCACCGGTTTGCTCGCCCATATCGCTGGGTGTTATTTCTTCTGGCTTGTATACAGGCTCTAGGTCATATTGCTCCAGCGCTTGTTCGTAAGCATCGGGAAGGATGATGCTTACTGCATCTTCGTGAAAAACTTCGCGGCCATACATCTGCTCTATCATCTTGCGCGGAGCTTTGCCTTTACGAAATCCCGGTAAATCAAAATAGTGTTTGTTTTTGCTGTACGCCATTTGCAAGCCTTCCCTAAATGTTTCTGGGCTTATGGTAATTGTAAGCTTGATTTTGCTTTTTTCTAGCTTTTCATACTCGGACGTAAACTGCACTTTTGGGGACTTATTTTTAGATTTACTCATGAGTGATGCCTCCAGGGTAATTAAATTCACAAAACACGGTAGAGTATATCATAGTAGAAAATGGTTGTGCAATAAGCCGCTTATAATATAATACGAATCTCAGAAAATCACGTCGACAACCGAGTGGAAAATCGGCGGCTTTAAGCCGTTTTTCGCGATGTGTTGTCGACGATGATTTTCGAGATTCGTATAAGCGACTTTACTCGGGTATATTTTCGTATTCGTGTGAGATACTAGGGAAAACAGTGGGTTTGTGTGTAATATTGTTTCCACCACAAGCCTGCAGAGAGGAGGCATATAAATGAGATCAAGAACATGGGATTACACAGCATTGTCGCTTGTTATTCTTGGCGCAATTAACTGGGGGCTTATTGGCCTTTTTAGGTTTGACTTGATCGCCGTTATTTTCGGCGGCATGGAGGCCATTGTAAGCCGTATCATATATACCATTATTGCACTGGCGGGGCTATACTGCCTTAGCATTTATGGAAGGGTTATCGGTCATGACGTTACAACAACTGACCATCACCATCACAGGCCCGGACCTGCATAGTATAGTAATTTCACTTTTAAACAATTTCTGCGCGAAAAGGGCTACGGCTTAAAACCCTTGGGTTATACCTTAGGATTTTAGGCCGTAGCCCTTTTATTCTTGACAGTGTATATGGAGTTTATTCGGGCTGCATAGGGTAGCCAATAGCTTGTTTTACATTTTTTAGGGTGACTTCGGACATTGCGCGGGCTTTTTGTGCGCCTTGGGTTATTACACTATCCAAGTATGCATTGTCTGCCATTAACCTGTCGTATGTGTCGCGGTATGGTTTTAGCATAGCCACAACTGCCTCCCCTACTCCCATTTTAAGCTGGCCGTATCCCATACCGCTAAAGTATGCTTCGCTTTCGGGGATTGTTTTACCTGTGGCACATGCATAAATTGTTAGTAGGTTGCTAATCCCTGGTTTTTCTGGGGCGAAGCGGATTTCGTTGTCGGAGTCGGTTACGGCCCGCTTGAATTTTTTAATGATATCGCTATCTGTGTCAGAAAGCGAAACAAGATTGCCCTCGTTTTCGGTTTCGGATTTGGACATTTTCTTCTCTGGATTTTGTAGGCCCATTATTTTTGCGCCTACAGGTGGGATATATGCTTCGGGCACAGTAAAAATGTCCCCATATATCTTGTTAAAACGCATAGCTATGTCCCGGCAAAGCTCTAGATGTTGGCGCTGGTCTTCCCCTACCGGTACCAGGTTAGCCTGGTAAAGTAATATATCCGCTGCCTGTAGTACTGGATATGTGTACAACCCGGCATTGATATTGTCTTCGTTCTTGGCAGACTTATCCTTAAACTGGGTCATACGGTTAAGTTCCCCTACATATGTGAAACAGTTGAGTATCCAGGCTAATTCTGCATGGGCAGGTACATGTGACTGGAAGTACAATGTACATTCTTTTGGGTCAAGTCCTAGTGCCACAAACCAAGCCAAGGCCATGCGAGAATAATTTCTCAAGGCCGCCGGGTCTTGCCGGATGGTCATGGAGTGCATATCTACCACGCAGTACAGGCAGTTATAGTCTGTAGTTAGGCGTGCCCAGTTGCGTATAGCCCCAAGCAAACTCCCCAATGTGGGGATGCCGGTTGCTTGCAACCCGCTAAAAATTATTGGTTTCGTGTTCATAGTGGACTCCTTCGTTTGTGATTATTTATTATGCGGGCAGTATAACGCATAAGAGGCGGTTGCGGCTAGAAGTAGAACTGCTATAAAAGGTTTATCGGTATCATCAAAACCGGAAGCGCACAACACTACCCAGCACAGCCACACCCGCACCCTGTACAGCCATCGCGGCAATTGGGTGTAGTTTTCCCGGTTTGGGAACGATCCCATTCCCGCAGTAAAAATTTCTTAGCAACCCCAATGTTTATAAAATCCCATGGCAGTTGTTCATCGGCGGGTCTTTCCCTATGGGCATAAAATACTGGGTCTATGTCTTCTTGGGTAAAAGCCGCAAGCCACAAGTCATAGCGGAAGCGCTCGCTCCAGCCGTCAAACACAGCCCCGCTGCGGTACGCGGCCAAGATAGCCCGGCCCAACCGCCTATCACCCCTTGCAAGCACCCCTTCTACCTGGGCTGTTTTGGCATCATGATAGCGGTAGCTTATTTGCTTTTTACGGATACGAGATTTTACCGCTTGCTGGTCCTGCGTAAAATCGCCAGGGTATACCATCGCCGCCCATTGGAAAGGTGTAAACGGCTTGGGCACAAAGCACGCAGTACTAACAGACACACTAACCGGGCGCTTCCTGTCCTCGTAATCTAGTCTATAGTATGTCTCAACTACTTTTTCGGCCATATCGGCTATAGCCAGCACATCATCTTGGTCTTCGCCGGGCAACCCAGCCATGAAGTAGAGCTTTATTTTGTCAAAACCCGCACGATATGCCAGGTAGCAACCCTCTAATATATCGTCTTCTGTCAAATTTTTGTTGATTATATCACGCATTTTTTGGCTGCCGGCCTCCGGAGCCACAGTAAGTGACGATTTGCGGACGGCTTGGGTCTTTGCAAGCGCTGTCAGCGATACCGCATCCACCCGTGTAGAGGGCAATGATATATTAACCCGCCGCTTTGCAGTCTGCTCAAGTAGCGCATCTATTAGAGGCCCAAAATTTTCATGGTCGCAAGCACTAAGTGCCAGCAGGGAAATTTCGTCGTGACCTGTGGCATCAAGCAGCGCTTCGGCATGGGCCAAAACGTCCTGCTGTGTGCGCTCCCTTACTGGGCGATATATAAACCCAGCCTGGCAAAAACGGCACCCACGCATACAACCACGCGCAATTTCCACAACAGCACGGTTGTGTACGGACTCAGTCAAAGGTACGATAAAACGGTCAGGGAAAAAGCCAAGTGATGGCGCAAAAGCGCGCAATACCGTAGTAGGTGCAGCAGGGTGGTTTGGTAAAAAACTGTTAATTGTCCCATCATCGTTGTACGTCACGTCATAAAAACGTGGCACATATATCCCAGGGATATCACATATGCTTGCCAAAAAGTCCACTTTTGAAGACGCAGCGTTGGTATGCTTTGCTTGCTTAAACTCCCGGTATCTGTCAAGCACCGTATCAAGCGTAGCCTCTCCATCCCCGATATAAAAGAAATCCACAAAATCAGCCATGGGCTCAGGGTTGGTAGCACACGGCCCCCCAGCAACAATTAGCGGCCACTCTTCTTCACGTTCGTTTGCATTAAGGGGTATACCTGCCAAGTCCAACATTGCCAGTACGTTGGTGTATGACATTTCGTATTGCAATGTAAAACCCAACATATCAAAATCCTTAAGCATGTCCCCAGATTCTATAGCAAAAAGGGGCGTGCCAGTTTCGCCAAGCAAGCTTATCATATCAACCCACGGCATAAATGCCCGCTCGCACCATGTGTCTTCGCGCCGGTTTAAAAAGAAGTACAGTATCTGCAGCCCAAGATGACTCATACCTACCTCGTACGTATCTGGGAAGCAAAATGCAAACCTGGTTAAGTTATTTGTATCTGTTTCCTTAACAACAGCGTTGTACTCGCCACCTGTATAACACCCAGGCTTTACAACGCGTACTAAATCACTGTTTGATAGCTGCTTCCGGCTCATGATTAATTCACGCCTCCTTCGTTTGCTGCTTTGCTTTCTTCGATTTCTATCTCCGGCTTTTCTATCTCACGCTTTTTTTCTAATGAAACTATAATACCCATTAGTATAAATAGCCCTACGCACACCGTAAAGGGTATACGCCTGTCAACTCCAGACAACCACCCTATTATAAGCCCAAACGGGCTAGAAATCCCAAGCATTATAACCGTTAGTAAGCCCATAATCCGCGCACGCTCGTTAGGGTCTACATTTTGGATAACCAGCGCATCCCTTCGCGGCAAAAACAGTGCAGCGGCACTGGCATCCAACGCCGTAAATATTACTAGCAAAAACATAGCCTGCGGTGGTGTCATAATAAGCAACACAAACCCACCTATATACAGCCCAAGCCCCGTAAGCATTATTGCATATTGCGGGAAGCGGTTGAGCCTGTTTTGCACACCCAAGAAAAATACAAGCATGATACCCGCACGCAAGATGGGAAACACAACAAGAAACTGCTCTGGTAAGCCCAAGTCCTGTGTTACGTACAATGCAAAAAAATTATTTGACGTAAGCTGCTGGATGCTTACCAGTGTAATCAATATTAGCACACGCCAAGTAGCCGGGGTCTTAATAATTTGCACAAGCACGCCGCCATACTCTGCAATTAGGCGGTATAGTGGCACGTTGGCGGTTTCTTTTATACGTACAGTACCTTGGGCCGTTTCTTTACTATACACTTGCAGTATCACAAACTTAGTTGTCATACTCACAAACGTAATCCCAAACAGTACCCGCATAACCGGCACAAGACTAAACACACCTATAAAATAACCAGATATAGGTGCAAAAAAAACAGCAAGCAAGCTGCCTATGTAAACAAGATGGTATAACTGTACAATCCTGTCAGGTGGTGCATCCTCAACTAGTAAGCACTGCCAAGATACGTGACTTATCTGGTTAATACTATTAAATATTGCGGCAACAAGAAACCAACGAAAATCTTGTGCAAAGGTCCACAACAAAACAGGGACACTCCACGATACAATATCTGTTATAAAAGTCGTGAGCTTGCGCCCGTACTTGTCGGTCAAGACACCACCAAGGAATGCAAAAAACATCTGCAAAAACATCCCAACAGAAATAAGGATGCCGATATCGGCATCCTGTAGGCCCAAGCTAAACATATAAAGGGCAAAAAACGGCGAAACAAGCGCCCAAGGGATACCCCACAATGGCTCTGTAAGCACGCAATAGCGCGGGTTACCTTTTAAGGATTTAAGTGAGGCTATGGTAGAGTTCCTACATAGCCATTTATTTATCATTGCGTGTTGTTTGTCTCCTAGCTAGGCAAGTCTAATCGCCTTCATAATAATACCCGTTGTATGGGTCATCGTCTGGTGGGTAATCTTCGTCATTATCAGGGTAACCTGTGTATCCTGGGTCATCGTTGGTCCCGTTTTCATCATAGCCGTTATCATCTGTTGGCGGTATTGGTGGCGGCGTGGGTGTAGGTGTAGGTGTTGGCGTTATATCCGGTGCAGTATCTCCCGGCGGCTCTTGGTCTTCTCCCCTTGCTGGCGCAAACACTTGGATATCCAGTGCTTGCAAAGGCTCGGCAAGTGTTATACCTTGCGGCAGGTTTGCATTAAGGGGCACCCTGTGGATACCAATAGGCAAGTTTATCAAATCTACCTCTATACCTATGTCTGTCCGGTTCATAGTACCAACAAGCGACTGCGGGCCACTAACTACAACACGCACATTAACATTATCGTCTATAGGCTCTGCAAACGCGCCAAACCCACGTTGGGTTATCTCACTCCCCGATACATTGAAGGTCCGCCTCATTATAGGCTCGATTACTACACTTACAGTTGTTTCTGTGGGTGCGCTTCGGCTTAGTTCTAGCCCTTCAGGTAAAATAATATCAAGTTGCTGTTCATCATCTTCGGCTAGGCCGTCTAAGTCAAATTGCAGTGTTATATAGTCTGTCTCGGCCAATATTTCTGCGGCACCAACCACATCTACAAACACATAGTATGAATCTAAATCCGCCAATGCAAAACCAGATGCAACCTGCCCTACCGGCTCAATTCTTATGCCAACCGTACGCACAGGTAGTACGTGCACGTTTACATGTGTCTCCATCACACTCAACGAGACATAGCTAGTCATATCCACACCGTTATAGTCAAAGACCCTTAGCGGTGCTTCTGGGACATCAAAATCACCGTCTGCATTGGCCAAGTCAACTTCTACCCTTACATATGCAACCCTGTTAACATGAGTCCTTGCTCCTATTACCATTACGTTGCGGTTAACGGCCTGCACGCTCCTAAGTTCAAAGCCATCGCTTACTTGGCCTATATACTCTACCCCAACAGGAAACGGTTGCCTTAGTTCTCTATCCAGTTGCACTTCTACTGTGGAGTTACCGCTGGCATCACGGACAAACCACGGTGCAAACCCATACATCAAGTTAGAATTAATAGACAACTCTTGAATATGCGGCTCATCTGAAGCAAGCGCACTAACATGATCAACCGCCCTAAAATCTATAAACGGGAAAAATGAAGCTCTCTCTTCCGCTGTCAAGCCAGCAAAATCACTGCTTAAAGCACGCGCACCTAAATTAATTGATACATCCAGCAACTCGTCACGGTTAAGCAGTACCAAGCCATCCCTCTCGAGATAGTGCTCGTTCAAAAACCTTATGGGGTTAGTAAACGTCTCATTAACAATCGGGTCATGCATGTTCATGGCAAAAAACCACACAACCACCGCAAGCCCTAAGGATATCAACTTCCATTGTAGATCTGTATAAAAAAAAGATAATATTTTCTTGACCATTACAAACCCCGCTTTCCAGACTTGCCTCTAAAAAAAGCAAATCGCGGTTTGACCGGCTCACCATACAACAGTAGCTCCCGCATCTGGCTCTCCGAAACATCTCTAATAAGCTGCCCGTCTATGGCAATGGATATTGTGCCTGTTTCTTCGGAGACTACTAGCACCCTTGCGTCAGACACTTCAGACATACCCACTGCCGCACGGTGCCTTGTACCAAGCGCACTATCTAGTGACTCAGCAGTAAGTGGCAATATACACTTGGCTGCTGCAACCCGGTTATTGCGTATAATAATAGCCCCGTCATGAAGGGGCGTGTTTTTTTCAAATATAGTAAGCAAAAGTTGGCTACTAACCTGGGCATCAAGGGGCATGCCTGTGCGCTCTTGTTCGCCAAGGTCTACACCTTGTTCAAATATGATAAGTGCGCCGGTTTCGGCTTCACTCATTACTTTTGCGGCTTTAATAATCTCACTTATGGTTTCTTCGTTTACGTATGCTTTTTGGTCGCTTTCAATTTTAAATGACGCTAGATACTGCCCACGGCCCATCTGCTCCAAGACTTTCCTAAGCTCCGGCTGGAAAATTACAACCAGGGCAATGAGCCCAACAGTAAATGTATGTTGCAATAACCACCCAAGGGTAACCAAGTCAAAAACAACAGCAACAAACCACAATACAAGCATAATAACTATGCCCCTGATAAGCACCCAAGCATGGGTACGCTTGATCCAGCGCAGTATCAAATACAATATCCCGGCAATTATCACAATATCCAGCACTTGGGCAGGGCCAAATGTCGGGATTGTTAATACCGGAATATTACTAGCATCAATTAGCCCATCAAGAAAGGCGTAGAACATATATTAATCTCCATCCAATACTTCTATTCCTCTGCTTCTGGTTCTGC
Source organism: Defluviitaleaceae bacterium (assembly GCA_009785605.1). GTDB lineage: Bacteria > Bacillota > Clostridia > Lachnospirales > WQUN01 > WRAN01. Next base: position 36,492 of record WQVY01000005.1, read on the forward strand.
CTGTGGGCGGATACGCCGCATTACACGCTTGGGCTTTGTCATTATTACTTTGGGCACGACCCTTACGTGATAATAATTATTGTCGTCTTCAAACTGCACAGACTCTGCCCTTTGATAGTCCAGTACAGAATCAAACAACCGCACCAATATAGCAATTATGCCGCACAGTATAGTCCACATTAACATAGAAAATATGGGGATACTTTCTTCGGCAAACACAACCATCAAAATAAAGCCCATAATCGTGACAAAAACACCCAAGCCTATCGCTATTTCTTTAGACCAGTCTATTGCTTGGCGGCTTACAAAATACACAACAATTACAACCATTGCAAAAACAACGGCCTCCAGCACCCAAGCAGAGCTATCGCCAAACCTAGCAGCAAAGTTTGTATATGCATCCGTAAACACAGTAGGCAACTCCGTAATAATGCCAGGTATGTCCATCTCGCCAAAATCAATGGCCGTAGGCTCTAGAGAGTCAAGCACAATGGGGATATTGGCACTTATAAACACCCCAATTACCACCGGGATAATAGCCGTGACAGGGAAATACAGCCCAATAATAAGCGGAGCCAAATACGGGACGTTAAACATATATGCCAGCACAACAAAAAGGATAATATACGACTCCTTAACAGCCATGCGCCCATAAAAAAGGAAAACTAAAAATAAGAATAAAAATACCGCAACCGCAAGCTCTATACTTGCAGAAATTTGCGCGGTAATTATAAAGATTATAAGTAACCAGCTAAGATTTACAGGCATAACTGTAAACAATATAGCAAACAACAATGTCAGCATATTGGTTGACACGATATCAAAAAACGGCTCTATGATTTCGTGGGCAAAGCCGATAGACAATATCCGCGAAAATATAAACAACCCCAGCAGGAATTTTAATATCGGCAAGAAGAAGACTTCAAAACGCTTAAAAAATTTCACCACAGTTTCCCGTGTTATTAGCACCACTTCCATTAGGTGCCTCCTTATCCTTTAACTACCCGCAGGTTTCCCGGGTGGTCGTGGTATTTTTGTATGCTCTAGCTTTGTATGTTCTAGTGTTGTTGCATCTGATGGCGCCATTGTTGGTGGGATGGACCCTGGCACTGTGCCGGTATATGGCCTTGGCCTTGGGGGTTTGTCATGCGTAGCCGCCATAGACGGATGCGGCCTTAGATATCCCGGTGGTGCCGGGCGGGGTGGGGCGGTTGCATCTGGTGCTCCGTGGCGCGGAAGCCTTCTGTCAGTAGTTGGGATCGGGCCCGGGCTCAGGGGCTTGGTTGCACCATGCGGGGCTGGGCGCGGCGGCCTGGTATAGCCTGTTGGCGTACGTACCAGCGGCGCAGTCTGCCCTGGTAAGGGGGTTCTTGGGCGCGGTGGTCTAGTCTCGGCAGGTGGCGCAGCCACGATGGGGGCAGTATCGGCATCCGCGATATCATCGTCATAGGCCCTATGAGAGCGTTCTTCTAACCTCTCTAATTGGCGTACAATTGCCTGATATTGGGAAAGACGCTTTTGTACCAGATAATACTGGCGTGTGCCTTGAATAGTACCTATAAGGGAATAAACAGCCAGAACAGCCACGATAAACATCAGCGAATCTGTCGCATATTGTTGTAAATTGAGCTCAAACAAGTCCATCTCATTAATAAAAAATGCCTGTAGCCAATAAATCACCAAAACAATAATACTTCCAAGGCCAACGGCAAGCCGTGTCCCCAGATTATTGCGGTAAATATAATCATGCCGGAAGTAGTCATTAGCAGCACGGTCAGATGGCCCTTCGTGTTTATCGTAAAGGGCAAGTCGTGTCATTGTGATGATTTTAAGTTGGTTGACCATATATACCTTATCTCTCCGTTCAAAAACATAGACCAATACCAGTACCCGTACCCGTTTCAGTACCAGTAGCAATTATATTATAGTGCCAGGTAAGAAATGTCCAGATGCTGGTCTAATTCAGGTATTACTTTTCTCATACATTTTTGCCATATGCGTATATGCAACAGCAACACCATAGGCCGCTACATCACCCAACGCCGCAAGCACACGGTGCACTACCATGGCCGGTATCAATATTCCTTCATATATCATACCGCTCAAAAATGTGAGCATTATCATTTCGCGTATCCCAAGGCCGCTGGGCGCACCCGGTGTCAAAAATCCAGCAAGCCAAGCCAACAAAAACAGCCCAATTATTGTAGGTGCCATCCCTGGAGACATTTCTTGCCCAAGTACAACTAGGGTAGCCAAAAAAGTCCCGCCCCATAATATCATAATTAACAATGCAAACCCGAAGCGCTTAAGAAGCACCAAAGGCCTTAGCACCTGCATATGCGCTAACAGTTTGCCAAGCCCCTCTGCAATTACTCGCCTAAACGAATACACCGCAGACCCAGCCAAGACCAAAACAACAATAATCACAATTACAAAAGCCGTAGGCAACTCTGTTTCTGTTTGCCTTATATGCTCAACTGTATGGTCAAAAACCGTTACAACTACAATCAATATTGCGGCAATGGCAACAAGGGCACCTTCTATTATAGTTGAAAGCGCCACCGCTGGGTGGCTTAAGTCATCAATTTCTTCTGCCAGCCTGTTGCGCCCAAGCACATACATAGCCCCACCGGGGATATATTTATACACATTAGAAATAGTATATACCAACAACGCCAGCGGCCTATGGACCAGTACCCCCGAAACATTTTTTATGAGCGCACGAAAGTTGAACCCGGCCAGCAATATACCAAGCCCTTCCATTAGCGCTACAAGCACTAGCCCCACAACAACCCCAGCAGACGCAAAAGTAGAAAAATTAAAATCGGCACCGGTGCTTAAGACATATATCCGGTACGCCAAAAAAGCTAGGGACACAATCATCAAAATTGTCCCGGCCCATGACACTATTTGCTTTCTTGTAATATGCTTCATCGGCTCCACCAGCCTGTTGGCTCGCCGTTTGGCCACAAAAACATCCGCCAGTTATATATCAAGTCGCTCAGTTCCTTTCCAAATATCTCAATAGCCATGTCAAACTGGCTGTAGTTATCAGACCTATACATCTCCAAAAGCGCCTCTATTCCATAATTATTGTATAGATACAGTACAAAAGAACCTGCATCGTCATATGTCCAACTGGCTCGCCCAAATGTCTCTTCGTCACAAAAGAAAGGAAGGACATGCCCATTGCCATGTCTGGCCTTTGCATCAATATTAGACAGTAACGGGGCGTTAAACCTATACGGCTTTACCCCTTCAAATGAGTCTCTAAACAACAACTCGCCAAGTACTGCCATCCCCTCTACCATCCATGATGCCGGATGGTACCCAATAAACTCCCTAAACAAAAGTATATGCGCAACTTCGTGAGACATTGCCCATGTACCAAAACGGGCAGTACCGGCCAAGGTGATTTTATCGTCTGCCACAAAGTTGATGTCCGCGATATCCCAGCCAAATGTATATGCCATTTCTGCTATAGCGTATGGGATGGTGGATGCCCCAAAGGGGTACAATGTGACACTAATACCATCTGAGTTGTTAACAAAAAAGCGGTAACTCACATAATCAATAGCCGCATCCATATACGCGGTAAAGCTTAAAACCCTTGCCCATGTCCATACATATCCATCCCCAATAAAGGTATAGCTCCCATATGGGGTCACCACAGCAAAATTGCCAAACTTATAAAGGACATGCATACCCATAGCAGCATCTTGGCCCGTTAATTGAGAAATATACTCGCTAAAGGCAACGCCAAACGCGCGGGTATCTGTTTGTGCAAGCCGTACAAAATCGTATAACTCACCGGCTTGTGACCATCGTCTTACTATTGTATAGGCAGCAGCTAAAATCTCATCATGTGTAATATCACTTTGCCTAAGTGATGACATAAACCAAGCGTCCCCATGTGGTGGCCCGCCCGTGCCCTGTTGCAGCCATATTGCCAAACACTCATTTGATAGTGGCGGCACATCTCCACCCATAAGATAATTTTCAAGCCCTACAGATAGCCACACGGGTATAGGATACTGTCCAACAAAAAAAAGATAAGTGATACCCCCACTCACAAAAGCCGTTGCTAATTTGTAATTAACACGCCGGTTGGGTAAATCACTACTATCAGCCACAATATAAAAATCACAAAAATGCCCCGTGAAGGATTCATGAATAGTGTCAAACACTTCTATGATATGGCTAATGGTCAACTGTGCATAACCAATATCAACATCCCTTGACAGATGAAAACGCAACCTGTCATTTCCAAACTCCACATAAGCCGTGAGTGGGTAGCCTTTGTAAGCAAAATAATCTTCTGCGTCGTGTATCATAATCCTTGGAAGGGGCTCGATAATTGCGGGCGGGCGTGGTGCCGGCGGAAAAGATTGCACAGTTGCTGTGTGCCCGGTCATGTCATCATATGCTACTGGGACAACCCCAGTGCTATACCACAACGTAAATGTCTTTTCTATATCACTAATAATAAAAAATGACAGGACGATAACAGCACAAAACACAGCTATACCAAAAATATTTTTAAGCGATTTAAGATGGAACTCCATACACAAAACCTCCTCAAACCACTAATACAACACGATAGTATGATTATCGCCATCACACTAACCATAATAAACCCAACATAGCGACAGGATAAACCCACAAACACAAACGCGCCATCGAACACACAATAAGAATATATTACTTGTCACATTACACGCCCGCTGCAAGCAAAATCAAAATTTACAAAATGTATACAACTAGCGCAATACAGCAATGTATAATGCACGTGACATAACCCTGATTATAAAAGGAGGCTTTACTCATGAATAATTTTAATCACAACTCTGACTTATATGGTCCAGCTACTTACATCGCACCACCCCCAGAAAAAAGAAATAGTTTTGCAAGGTACCTGGCTGTGACAATGTTAGCAGTTGCCATAGGCGGCGCATTTTTGGGGCTAGGCCTGGCTGCCGGGTATACAACAACGCGGCATTTCCTGCCCGAGCCGCCCCCGGCAGTTGAAGTGGCCAATAACAACCCCGGTTTTAACTCCATATCTCTAGAGCCGATGATAATAGCAATTGACCCGCAGATACCAGACTTTACGCAGGTCATAGCCACAGCAAAAGATGCCGTTGTAAGTATAAACGTGATGGCAGCAGTCCCCAGGAGCGGGTTTTTCAATGTTACAGAGCAACCGGGTGCCGGCTCTGGGTTTATTTTTGCACAAGATGATGATTATGTATTTATTGCAACCAACAACCATGTTATAGCCAATGCAACAACCATAACAATATCCCTAGACGACAACGAAAGAGTCGATGCCCGCGCAATAGGCACGGATATAGAATCCGACCTGGCTGTACTGGCCGTTTCCAAAGCCGCACTAGAGGAAAAAGGCGTGCCCTTTACCGTTGTTGACTTGGGATGTTCGGACAGTATGCGCATGGGTGACTCTGTTGTGGCCATAGGCAACGCAATGGGTGCTGGGCAAACAGCAACCAAGGGCATAATAAGTGCCGTAAACCTGCAAATCACGGTCAATGACCCCAACTCTCGTGTCCCCTTGACTTTGGATGTCTTGCAAACAGATGCGGCTGTTAACCAAGGCAACAGCGGCGGCCCCTTAATAAACCATCACGGCGAGGTTATTGGCATAGTAACTGCAAAGCTATTTGGCCAAGGGATAGAAGGCATGGGATATGTATTACCCATTAACGATATACGCGATTTGCTGCTTATGCTAAAAGAAGAAGGCTCGACAAGGCATGCCTTTATTGGCCTTATTACTGTCCAAATAAATGAGCAAATACGCAACCAGTTTAACCTGCCCTCACTGGGCTTACTAATAAGAGAAGTAGTGCCAGACGGCCCCTCTTGTATTGCTGGGCTCGAAGAATGGGACTTAATTGTGCAGTTTGACGGCAAACCCATCACAAACCTTGAAGAATACAGGGAGGCATTGTTTGCAAGTAGCCCAGGGGACGAGGTAATAATTGGCCTGTACCGCAACAGGGTATTTTTAGAAATCCCAGTTGTGCTTGGTAGTAGGATACACTAGGTCATATACTAATATAAGCTTAAGGGGCCGCGCATAGCGCGGTTCCTTTACTTTAAAACCTTTATCATTAGTATCAAAACCGGGTTAAAAATAATTGGCATGTGCAGGTACTATTCTGCTATAATGACTGAAGTAGAATGTCTGCATTTTGTTTGCGGTCATTTTTCGTTCATTTACGTTAATTTCGAAAGGAGATATATATGGACTATTCCCGTTTAGGAAATATGAGGCGCCGCAGGCGCCAAAATTCCCAAACCATTCGCATACGCAATAAAATTAGCCTTCTATTTTTACGCGTTACCTTGGCTGCAGCGCTTGTGGGTATATTTGCGCTTCCAGCCATGGGGCTGGGTGCATGGCAAGGTGTTTTGTCTTATGCGCCGGAGTTATTACCTCATGGTGTACGCCATGGCAGCTATGCATCAGAAGTTATATGCTCCCAAACAGGTGAAGTATTGCACCGTATACACAGCGGTATAAACCGCACGCATGTTACGCTTGATGATATCCCGCAGCATGTAATTTACGCTTTTATAGCTATCGAAGACGAACGCTTCTTCGACCACAATGGGGTAGACGTACGTGGCATTGGCCGTGCAGTATGGCGGCTTGTTAACCCTGCGTACAACACAGCAGAAGGTGCAAGCACCATTACACAGCAGCTTATCAAAAACAGGCTAGAACGCTTTGACAGCGACCTGACGACTAAGCTGCAAGAGCAGTACTTAGCCGTGCGCTGGGAAAGGGAGCTAACAGAGCTGCTGGGCTGTACCCGCCAAGCAAAGTACTATATCTTGGAAGAATATTTAAACACAATAAACCTAGGACGTACCAACCACGGCGTACAAGCTGCGGCACAGTTTTATTTTGGTATAGATGTTGGGGATTTGTCTATAGTACAGGCGGCTTCTATAGCCGCAATAACCCAAAACCCAACCTGGCTCGTACCCGACAGACACCCAGATAGGAACTGGGTACGTACTCAACTAGTGCTAGACAACATGCTAAGGTTGGAGTTTATAACCGAAGCAGAACACAACGAAGCCATCAACACCAATGTTTTCGACACCATTGTGCGCAACGATGCTGGCGAGATTAGGGATACAATCTCCCCCTTCGACTGTTTTACAGACGCGCTGTTTCTTCAATTACGGGGTGATTTAGAGGAGGCTTTTGGCCTTTCTACATTCGAGGCAGAGGCTTTACTGTTTACTGGTGGCCTCCGTATATACTCCACCCAGGACTTGCGCATGCAAGCCATAGTAGATGAGGCTATGTTGGATGACAGCCTGTTCCCAAGCGGGGCTGGCAGGTTTGAAATTGATGTATTTTATGACTTAACCATGCGCAATACCCTAACCAACGGTATTAGTCGCAGAAGCGGCACGCGCACGGTTAATAATATGGATGAAGCAATAGCAGCTATCTACGAGATGCAGCAAGACATGTTGGGTACCCATGATGAAATCGTAGCAGAATCACGAATATTTACCCCACAGCCCCAGGCTGGCTTCGTGTTAATGGATCATCATAGCGGCCATGTGTTAGCAATACGTGGCGTACGTGGCGAAAGAGCCAACGCAAGCCGTTTGCATTGCCGGGCTACAAGGGCCACACGTTCGCCCGGTAGCCAGCTAAAGCCTTTAATATTTGCTGCAGGTTTTGACATAGGTGTCCTTTCCCCAGGCAGCCCAATAGAAGACGCACCCTGGGCTGTTCACCCCCAAGGCGGCCAGCGCTGGGAGCCAAGAAACTGGTGGCGCGGCGGCTTCCGTGGTTTCCAAACTGCCCGCCAAGCTATCCACACATCCATGAATGTGGTATCTGCAAGGGCATTGGTTGACTATGTAGGCATAGAAACTACCTTTGCATACCTGCTCAATCTTGGATTTACGACCCTAGAAGGCGTAACACCTGATGGCCGCACCTGGTCTGACCGTATTCCGGCACTGTCTTTGGGTGGGCTTACACAGGGTACAATCTTGTTGGAACTGGCCGGTGCATATGCAACCATCGCAAACGAAGGTATGTATAACAGGCCTATATTTTATACACATGTACTACGTCAAGACGGTACACTACTGCTAGAAAATAATCATGCGCCCCGCCAGGTACTGCGCCGGGAGACTGCCTATCTTGTGACCCATTCTATGATGGACACATTAAATCACCCAGATGCAACAGGCCGCGGCCAAAGGTTCGAAAATCTGGACATGCGCCGTGATATACCATTGTCTGGCAAGACAGGTACGTCCCAGCATGGCCGCGACTCTGGCTTTGTTGGATATTCGCCTTACTTCACAGGAGCTGTATGGCTTGGTTTTGATATGCCCAGGCCGCTGCCGTCAAACTACACCAGATACCGCGAAAACTTGTGGCGCATTATTATGGAGCGCGTACATTATGGTATGTCTCCAAGGTCTTTCGAGCGGCCTAGCGGTATAGTCACGGCGACTATCTGCCGCGACTCTGGCCATGCGGTTACAGATTTATGCCGTTCGGACCCGCGTGGGGCCCGCCTCATAACAGATATATTTGCACTGGGCAATGTACCTACTACACCTTGTACAGTCCACCAACAGTTTAGAATATGTGATATAAGCGGTCTTCTTGCCGGGGACACCTGTCACCCGATATTTGTATCATACCGGGTAGGGTTGGATCTCCCTCCGCTACCAGACTGGGCACAAGGTACTCATGTACCTGGCCGCCAATATGCATTTACAAATGCTGTGCTAGAACGGCAGGTATGTGTAAACTGCCAGTTCCACTATCACGATTGGTTCAACCCCCAAGAGCCGGACTATGGTTACCATGATACAGCCCCACCAGAAGACGACGTATTCAACTGGCCATGGAACCCACAGCCACCGTCTGGCTGGTACGAGCAAGACACATCAGACACAGACTCGCCGGGCTATGACTATCACCCTGCAGAGGGTGACCCACCACAGCATTATTACCCAACAATACCACCCCCATATCCCCCACCAGATGATGACCCTTATGCTACGGGCGATGGCGATGCGCCAACCTACGACTAAATGACAGAGGATTTTAAGCATATACCGGTACTACCCCTGGAGGCGGTTAGCGCACTTGCTATCCGTCCAGGGGGCATATATGTAGACGGTACACTTGGTGGTGGAGGCCATAGCGCACTAATACTTAGCGCACTTGGTAAAAATGGGCGGCTAATAGGTATAGACCGCGATACAAACGCGATAGCTGCCGCAAACAAGCGGTTGAATATTTCGCAGTTATATGAGCGCAATGTTACTTTTGAAACTGTACATGGCAATTTTCATGATTTACCGCAAATACTGCATGATAAAAACATAGTTAAAGTTGACGGCGTATTATTGGACTTAGGTGTCTCGTCACACCAGTTGGATACCCCAGAAAGAGGGTTTTCTTACCGCCTACCCGGCCGGTTGGACATGCGTATGAACCAAGACGCGACTCTTACCGCTTTTGACATTGTAAATACTTACCCAGAAGAACAGTTGGCTAACATATTATATACTTTTGGCGAGGAGCGTTTCTCTCGGCGGGTTGCTAAAGCCATTGTAGCCGCAAGATTACAATCCCCAATTGAGACAACCCTTGAGCTATCGTCTATAATCGAAAAAGCAATGCCACACCGCAGCAAAAAAGCAAACGCCCCACACCCGGCAATGCGCTCGTTTATGGCCTTAAGGATTGCGGTCAACGATGAACTTCACCCTCTGGACACAGCCCTTACCAATATCGTAAACTGTCTCAACCCAGGTGGGCGTATATGCGTGATTTCCTTCCATTCTTTGGAGGACCGCATAGTCAAGACCTGCTTCAACCGGCTGGCGTCACCATGCACCTGCCCCAGGGATATACCATATTGTGTTTGCGGCAAGCCACCTCTAGTACAAGTTATTACAAGAAAGCCCATCTTACCATCACCAGAAGAACTAGCCCAAAACAGCCGTGCAAGCAGCGCCAAGTTACGTGTAGGGGAGAAAATAATAATATGAAAGCGCAATCACCACCCCCGTCATCTGCAAGAAGAAGCAGGAAGCCCCAAGCCCAACCCAGCCAGCGTAAGCGTCCACCCACAGTAAGCGGGCGCAAGCAAGCAAGTGTGCGCCGGGCTAAGCGTATACAATCTGCAAACCCTGATGCGACAATCCGCAAACGCGGCAATGTATATTTTTTGTTCCACAAAGAGCGCAGACGCATATCATGGCGGCTGGCGTTTACTATAGTATTGGTTTTTGTCTTGGGGATAGGCGTGGCTGTTAGTTTTGCAACAATTAACAATGCAAACCGGCAGATTACAGCGTCCCGCAATGCACTAATCGCACAGCAAGCAACTAATTTGAATTTGAGGGCTGGCACAGCCGAACGATATACTCATGAAGAAATAATGCACCGGGCACGTGAGTTGGGCTTTGGTGTGCCTGACCCATCCCAAATAATATATTTTTATGCGCCGGCATATAGCCAAGTATATTTTAGGTACAACCCCGCGACTGACTCCGAAAATCATTTTTGGCAGGGTGTAATAGCCTTTTTAAGGGACATAATTAGTCGAGTATCCGGGCAATAATTCGCAATACACAATAAATCACAATACAAAAGAACTCACAGGTTAGGAGCATTAGCATGAGCAGACAAGAAACCAACCCTAAAGCGCCCTTGCATGAGCGCCGCCGCAACAGGCGTGCTGTGCTAATGGGTCTTTTTTTTACGTTATGTCTTATGGGTGTTTTGGTTCGCATATGGTATTGGCAGGAGATATATACTGCCCGGGATTTGGTCCAAGAAGCTACCGAAATGCAAACACGCACAATGGCTGTCACCACGTCCGTTAACGCCCAGCGTGGCCAAATAGCGGACCGCAATGCCGTACCCATAGCTCTAAGCCAGCCTGTGTACCATGTTTTTGTGGATGTAAGAAATGCCGTTGGCAGGCTCAACTCCAGTTGGGGCAGAGGCAGGATGCAAGAAACAATATCAACCCTACACGAAGTGTTTGATATACCAGTAGACGAACTAGAAGCCATATTTGCCTTTGACGAATATGGTAATCTTGTTAACGATAGGCATGAGTACTTTATTATGCGATATGTACCGGCGCATATAGCCCGCCCGTTACGGGATAACCGCCGCCTACCCGATGTTCATGCCAGAGGCGAGACCCTCCGCTGGCATACAGACCCTTTCTTTGCCCCACATGTCATTGGCTTTAGGTGGGGGGATTCTTTTCATGGGTTGGAGCTTGCATACAACGCACAGCTTACCGGCACACCCGGGCGCATGTTCCGCGATACAGACAATCACGGCAACCTTATAGTCGAGTCATACGATGTAAGACATGGCTATACACTTATTACAACTTTGGACTCAGATATCCAGCGCTTGGCTCAGTATTTTGTTGACCGTACTTACCGTGATATACCTAGCCGCCAAGTAGGCTTAGTAGCAATGAACCCACATACCGGCGAAGTACTTGCAATGGCTCAGGCTCCTACTTTTTCTATTGCAGAGCCTGGTGACCCTGCACATTTTTCTGACCCGATTATGCGCGCCGGGTGGAACGATATCAGCGAAGAAGAACAACTCAACCGTAGGCTAAGGACATGGACAAACTTCCATATTAATCATTCTTTCGAACCGGGCTCGATTTTTAAACCTTTCGTGATTGCGGCAGCTTTAGAAGAAGGTGTAATTAGCGAGCATGATACTTTCTTCTGTGGTGGGTATATTAATGTTGCAGACAGGACAATATGGTGCTGGAACAATCGCGGCCATGGTGTTTTGTGCCTATCTTCTGCACTGTATCGTTCTTGTAACGTGGCAATGGTTCATATAAACCAGCGTCTTGGCCGTTATGAGTTTTACCGTTATAGGGGCTATTTCGGGTTTGGCGAACGTACAGGAATAGATTTACCTGGCGAGTTTGACTTGTCATCGCCTTTGGTTATGTACCCGCTTCACCAGCTAGGGCCTGTGCAAATGGGCACAAACTCCATTGGGCAAGGCTTTAACAGCACAACCATCCAATCTATTACGGCCTTTGCTTCACTAATCAATGGCGGCAACCTTATGCAACCATATATCGTAAGCCAGATTGTAGATGCCAATGGCAGCTTCGTGCATCAGACTTCGCCCACAGTAGTGAGGCGTACTATCTCGGAAGAAACAGCAGACTTTTTGCGCCGCGACATGCAAAATGTGGTTTCTGCTGTAGGCGGCACTGGTGCCGCAACCGCAATCCCAGGCCATGCAATAGGTGGCAAAACCGGTAGTGCACAACAAGGGCGCGGCGGTGCAAACGAAGGCCTAACCCTTTCATATATCGCCTATACCCCTGTAGAAAACCCAGAAATAATTGTTATGATGACAATATGCCATGTAGAAGACCATACCCATAGCGCCGGCCGTACTGTTGCCCCAATTGTGAGGGAATTTTTCCTAGAAGTTATACAAATGCGCAGTATGCGCCCATCCTATGGCTACGAAAACGGTACCCCAATACTGCCAGGCAACGAGCAAATGCCTGACTTTGCCGGCAACCGCGTTACAGATGTGGTACGCAACTTAAACAATCTAGGCTTGGGCTTCGAGATTATTGGAAACGGTACAGTAGTTTCGCGCCAAATCCCGTCAGCAGGCACAAGAATGCCGCGAGATGTTCCGGTCTTCTTATATTTGGACCCAGATAGTTACACACCTGACAATATGGTAGTAGTGCCCGATGTCGTAGGTCTTTCTACGGACCGGGCAAGCACCCTGCTTGGGCAAACCTTCCTAACCGCAGTGCTTGCAACATCTGGCCAAAGCGGCCACGACGGAAGCGATTTTACCCCCGGCACTGCAGATGCAGTAGAAAGGGCAACCACCGGTACCGGTAGCGACACACCTGTGTTTAACATCCTTCGCCAGTACCCAGCGGCGGGTACGGTTGTTGAGCGTGGTTTTCAAGTAAGATTGATAGCCGATAGATAAATATATGAAAGAGTGATGTAAATTGCGAAGCTTGGAAGAACTGCAAAGGCTGGCAGAGCAAGGCCATGACGAGAGTCAATTTACGCTGGGTTATATGTATGCCAGCGGCAAAGGTGCCCCCAAAGATGTGCAAATGGCAAAGGCCTGGCTGGAAGAAGCAGCCCGGGCCAACAACCCCAGGGCACAATATTACCTGGGCGAGCTTTACAACGAAGCCGGAAAGAATGACCCAAAAGCTGCATATGCACATATGGCATTTTGGTGGGGCAGGTCCGCCAACCATACGTATTGGGAAACTATAGAAGGCTACGACGGGCGGGCTATATCCATGCGGCGTTTGGCATGGTTGCATATGCATTCCGACTTCGACGCTGCAGACCCAGAAGATGCCCTGAGGTTACTAGAAAAACTTACAACTAAGTTTAGTTCTCCCAGGTCTGCCATTGAGCTTGGGATTGTGTATTCTGCCGGGTCTTTTAGGCTACTTTCTAACCGCCTGGGTGGTACCCCTATCCAACAAGATACAGTAAAGGGTATGCGCTTAATAGAGCGGGGTGTCCTAATAATAGAAAACGGCAGTAACGACATAGATTATAGTTTATACAGCGCCATTGGAGATACATATCTAATGCGTGACGGTACAAAGCCAATGACAGCCGAAGCCTTGCATAAAGGCATTATTTATAAAAGAAAAGCCCTGTCCAGGGCTGTTAATGTTAACGAAAACGCAGCATACGAACTCCAAAACCAGATAACTGAGTTAGAAAACAGGCCAGAGGCTATAAGGCCGGCAGTTGCGCCCCCTACCCTGCCCCCGGTAGGTACACCCACACAAACAGGTGCTTTAAGCAGTGAAATGGTAGCAAAGTTTGCAAAGTTTGGCGAATATTTCGACGGACTGGACACAGAAGACAAACGGGATTTTATTAAAAACTTGGACCAGAAATTACAAGAAAACCCCAATCCCGAGTACAACATGTTCCTACTCCAATGCATAGAAAAATATAACGCAGCAACCCAAGGCGCTACGCTTCATGGACACGAAGCTGTACAATCGCCTTTTGGCAACGAAACCACCAGTCATAGCCATGTGCAAAGTCATGACTCCGCTCATCAAGGTACCCAGGCGCTGCATACTGCCCCCGATTTTAACAATCAAGGGGAGTACAACCCTGGCCCAGACGCTAGCGCATATGACCAGCCAGAATATTCCCAGCCTGTATATGATGACTATGATGCCTCTGACGAGCCTCACCCACTTGGTAAATATACAGACCGTATCCATAGCTTTGGCATAAGCTCGCCGTTTGTGGTTGGGACGGTACTCTTTACCATTGGCGGGTTGTTATTGCCTATTATCCTTGGTATTTATATCAACCATGACTGGGGCTTTTTAGGCTTTGGTGCGATACTGTTTACTGCACCGCCCATTATTGCGCTGTGGATGATTTTTGTAGCTTCCAAGGTGCCAAAACCATCAGAAAAGACACTAACCGGGCTTATGCTTTTTAGGCTTACTTTCTTTTTGCATTTGGGTGTAATTGCGGCTATTGCGGCCGGGCTTGCGCTTATGTTTGGGATGGATGGACAAGCACTTTTTGGGCTTAGTATTTTTGACTCGCCAATGCATTTGGTGCTTATCTTGGTTGGGTTGGCTGTTGTTGTACTGTATGTAACATTTTACTATGGGTCCCTGTTCTCGATACTTAAGGGGATTAGGGATAATATTTATTCTAATATGTTTGACCCACTTACGGGGCTTGGGGCGTTTAGTGGTATACACAATATTGTTAGCATACTGGTTATAATTGGCTCAATTGCGGTTATGGTCGTAAGCCTTACACAACTTGATTTTATAACCATCCCCAATATTGTTAACGAGTGGCTGGAAAATGAAAACCTAGCGCTTTCTCTTATTGCCATAACGCTTATAATTTCCCGGATTGGCGGGTTGGTTAGCATTAGTGTGTTAAAGCAGTTTAACGCCGGGCTAGAGCATGAACTGGAAGAAGTGGCAGAAGGATACGGCGAAATGGAACTAGAGGCATAGAGCTAACCGGCAACTCATAGGCTATATGGAACCTTAATAAGGGGCTGTGAGTCTATGAAGCCATCTTTAGGCATACGTAAGAAAGCACTTTATACTATGTTTGCGTTGCAGGCTGTTATTTTTGTACTTATAGGGCGGGTCTTTTTTATTCAAGCTTTTAGGGGCGAGGAGTTACAGGCATTAGCCTTCGAGCAGCAGACACGAGACAGGCTAATAACCCCCAACCGCGGCAGCATCTATGACCGTAATATGGTTGGCCTTGCCGTGACCGAGACAGTTGCATCTATAAGTGTGATTTATGCCCAAGCCCGAGGAGATTTGCCAGGCGTAGCACGGGCACTAGCACGCGAGCTGGAGTTAGACGAAGCAGAGCTTCTAAAAAAAATATCAAGGCGGGTGGCCCTTGTAAGGGTGGCCCAAAAAGTTGATGTAGAAGTTGCCGAGCGCATAAGAAGGATGAACCTCCCCGGCGTGGTAATAGACGAGGATATACGGCGGATATATCCTTTTGGCTTCCTTGCGTCCCATGTTATTGGGTTTGTGGGGCGGGACAACCAGGGGATTATCGGGTTAGAGGCCAAGTATGACCAATACCTTGGTGGCCATCCAGGGCGCATTTTAACAGAGACAGACGTAGCCGGGCGCGACTTACCCCACGGTAGGCAATACCGCATCCCACCAACAGACGGCTACGACTTGGTGCTAACCATAGACGCAGTGCTGCAAGCCTATGCGGAGCAAACCATCGAGATGCTCGTAAGGGAAAAAAACGCACTACGCGGAGTTATAATTCTTATGAATCCCCAAAACGGGCAAATTTACGCCCTTGCTAACAAGCCTGGGTTTGACTTGAACGAGCCATTTACCATACAATCACCGGAATTACAGGGAATGTGGGATACCCTTAACCAAGAACAGCAAATGAACGCCCTTAACCAGATGTGGCGCAATTTTGCCATAAACGATACCTACGAACCCGGCTCAACATTTAAAATCGTGACATCGGCGGCCTCTCTAGCAGAGGGCATGACTACCCTGGACACGATTTTTTCATGCGGCGGAAGCATGACAGTCGGGGGAAGGCAAATCAAGTGTTGGCGTAGCCCCAGGAGTCATGGAGCGCAAACTTTCCTTCAAGGTGTACAAAATTCTTGCAACCCTGTGTTTATGTCTTTGGGCGAGAAGCTGGGGGCAGAGCTTTTTCATGACTACTTGATGCGCTTTGGCCTACACGAGAAAACTGGTGTTGATTTGCCAGGCGAGGCCGTGGGTATCATGTATGCAGCAGACAAGATAGGCCCTGTGGAGCTGGCAACCATGGCCTTTGGGCAAAGTTTAACTATCACACCACTGCAACTGGTGCGCACAGCGGCAGCGGTTATAAATGGCGGGTACTTGGTTACGCCTCATGTAGGGATGCGGTTACTAGATTCGGACGGCACAATTGTACACGAGTTTGCCCACGAACAAGGCCAGCAAGTTATCCCTACAGACGTAAGCGA
Source organism: Defluviitaleaceae bacterium (assembly GCA_009785605.1). Lineage (GTDB taxonomy): Bacteria > Bacillota > Clostridia > Lachnospirales > WQUN01 > WRAN01. The sequence continues at coordinate 53,098 of WQVY01000005.1, forward strand.
AATGATGCGTTTTATATTAGAAACAGTGGTAAGCGCCGGCACAGGCCGCCGCACATACATACCCGGCTATCGCGTCGGGGGCAAGACAGCAACAAGCCAAAAACTGCCACGGGGTAGCGGCAAGTATATCTCGTCTATCATGGCCTTTGCACCAGCCGATAACCCTACAGTTGTAGCACTGGTACTGGTAGATGAACCAAAAGGCGCATACTACGGCGGGCAAGTAACCGGGCCGGTAATGCAGGTGCTTTTAGAAAATGTACTGCCGTATCTTGGGGTCAGGCCCGTGTTTTCGGAAGAAGAACTGGCCACGCCCGGTACGGCACCCGTAGTTTTGCCAGATATTAGAGGGTTAGAAAAAGCCGAAGCAACCAAGGTATTGGCAGAGGCCAGTTTAGGTTTCGACGTGTCAGGAAATGGTAATACTGTGATAGGACAGTTCCCTATTCCGGGGGAGCTAGTTAACCAGGGCGAACGGATTTTACTTTGGATGGGGATGGATACACAATGACACTAGAATGTTTGCTGCGGGATGTGACATACACAGTTTTGCAAGAAGGCAATGGGGTTTCGCAGGAGATATCGTCTATAACTTTTGATTCACGCAGGGTCAAAAAAGGCGATTTGTTTATTTGTTTATTAGGGCCCAGCATTGATAGGCATATTTATATAGACGATGTAGCACTGTCTGGCGCAAGTGCAGTTTTGGTAGAAAAATTCGATGAGACAACAGTAGCAGCAACTCATCACAACCATGATATAGAGCCAGCAGAGTATAGCCCATGGGTAGCAAAGGTGGGGCGCATCCACCCACGCCCACCAGGCTACACCGGCGCGGCACAACAACGTGAGAGTTACCCGCCTGGCCTTACGGTTATACAGGTAGAAAACACTCGTCAAGCCATGTCACTTATAGCCGCCAATGCATATAACCGCCCAGCCGAAAAACTTAGCCTTATAGGCGTAACAGGCACGAACGGTAAAACCACAACCACACATTTCATAGAAGAAATACTGCGCGAGTGCGGCCACACAACCGGCATAATTGGCACAAACGGCATAAGAATAGGTACCACACCTGTGGATATCCCATTCGCAACCGCTACCACACCAGACCCTTTGGAGCTGCAAGAAATATTTGCGCACATGGTAGAGCGCGGCGTTGAATATGTAGTTATGGAAGTAAGCTCCCACGCTCTTGCTTTGTATAAAGTTGAGGGACTAATTTTTGATGTGGGCGTGTTTACCAACCTCACGCAAGACCATTTGGACTTGCATGGTACGATGGATAACTACCGGCTGGCTAAAGCACAGCTTTTTACACAAAGCCGTTTTGCTGTGGTTAACAGCGATGATGAATCTACGCCAGTTATGCTACAACATCAAACAAGCAGCCAATATTTGACCTATGGCCTAGAAAACGAAGCAGGGCTAATGGCCCTACATATCAATCACCTTGCTAATGGGTTGGCATTTGACTTAAGCGGAAGTACTGTTACTGATACCAGTAGCACAAGTCACAATGCAAAGCTTAGGCGCGGTGCGCCAATAATCACTGCGAGATACCGGTTAAGGAAGATGCTGGGCCGCCCACAATCTACGCCACCTACTCAAGCTTCACATACAAAGTCAGCCACGCCACCCCCATACCGCGTTACTTTGCAAATGAAAGCCCGCTTCAACGTATACAACGCACTGGCGGCAATAGGCACATGCCGGCAGCTAGGGCTTCCGCTGGACGAGATATGTACTGCCACCGCCAATATTAAAGGTGTCACGGGTCGTGTCCAAGATGTACCCAACAACTTGGGCGCGCATGTGCTAGTGGACTATGCACATTCCCCAGATAGTATTGAGAAGACAATAAAAAACGTTAGGGAGTTCACAACCGGGCGGGTTATTATACTTTTTGGCTGCGGAGGCGACAAAGACAAGGGCAAACGACCAATCATGGGACGCATAGCCGGTGAGCTTGCAGATTATTGCATTTTAACTTCGGACAACCCGCGTTCAGAAGACCCTCATGAGATAATCGCCAATGTAGAAGAAGGTACAAAGCCTACCGGCACCCCATACCAAATCATAGAAAACCGCCGCGATGCTATTTTTACAGGGGTTAAAATGTTAACCCCCGGTGATGCACTTATTATCGCCGGTAAAGGGCACGAAGATTATCAAATTATTGGCACAGAGACGATTCATTTCAGCGATTATGAAACCGCACTTGAAGCGCTAAAACCAGCACTTTAACTTCAGAATGGAGATTATTATGCAACTAACAATCCGTGAAATTACAACTGCCGTAAACGGCCGGTTAGCAGGTAATCCAAGTGAAGCCGCTGTCACCTCCATTTGTACAGACACCCGCAAGATTCATGCAGGTGCCTTATTCGTCCCATTAAAAGGCGAACGTGTCGACGGCCATAGCTACCTACAAAGTGCTTTAGAAAATGGTGCAGCCTGCGCTTTGACAGAGCAAGAAAACAATCTATCTCATACGGGCCCGCTTATTTATGTCAAGTCCACCCGTCGCGCATTGATGGATTTAGCCGCCTACTACCGCCGCAAGCACAATATTAAAGTTGTAGCTATAACCGGAAGTGCCGGCAAAACCACAACAAAAGAAATGATAGCCCACGTACTACAGCGCAAGTACAAGACCAAGAAGACCATGGGCAACTTCAACAATGACATTGGCCTACCACTGTCAATTTTCCAACTAACCCCAGAGGACGAAGTACTGGTACTAGAAATGGGCATGAACCATGGCGGCGAGATACACGAGCTAAGCCTAACCGGCGCGCCCAACATAGCCGTAATAACCAACATAGGCGATGCACACATAGAAAATTTTGAAAAAGATGGCCGCGAAGGCATATTACACGCTAAGCTAGAAATTTTGGATGGCTTGTCCTTAAACGGCACAGCAGTCTTTAACGGCGACGACCCGCTACTTATGGGCAAGATAGCCATGGCCAAAGCCGCGCATTTTAAGCTGTTGACCCCCAACGCCTCTAACATAAAATCCATGGACGAGGTAAACATAGCAGGAGGCAAAGCTCACTTTGTCATAGGCGGCCAAGACATTCATATAAATGTACCATTACCAGGCGCGCATATGGTTAAAAATGCACTAATTGCCGCCACTGTTGGCATAGAAATGGGCCTATCCCCGGAAGAAATCACCCAGGGTTTTGACGATTTTATACCACCGGGTGGGCGGCTTGGCATAATGGAAATTGCAGGTATGACCGTAATAAACGATGTATACAATGCCAACCCTGCATCCATGCAAGAAGGTATAAAGGTAACAGTAGGCCAAGACGGCCGCCGCGTGTGCATATTGGGCGGCATGAACGAACTGGGCCAAGTGTCCGAGCCACGCCACAAGGAAGTGGGTGCTTTTGCAGCAGATATGGGTATCAACCTGCTAGTAACAATAGGCAGTATGGCTTGGTGGATAAACGAAGGCTTCTACGGGGCGATACTAAAAAGGCAAAGAGAAAAAGGCAGAACCGGCAACCAACCATTACTAGACGAAAATGCAGAGCGGCTTTTTGACATACCCAAGCGCACAATAGGCCTAAAAACAACTGCCGAACCCGGCCTGGAAGAGCTGGGCAAAATACTCCGCCAAACAGACAAACTAGAAGACACACCTCCGCAAATGGCATTGCATTTCGACACGATACCAGACTTCTTAAAAGAATGGCCAGATATCTTGCGCCCAGGCGATGTGATACTGGTAAAAGCATCTAGGGGGATGGCCTTCGAGGATGTTATAAACGGGCTAAAGTAGATTAAGGAGCATAGAAGAACATGGAAAACGCAATGAACACAGCCATATACGCTATTTTAATAGCATTTGTGGCCAACATCGTACTAGTCCCAATGCTTATCCCGCCACTTACAAGGTTTAAGATAGGCCAGTTTGTGCGAGATGATGGCCCTTCTGGTCACATAAAAAAGACCGGCACCCCCACCATGGGCGGTATTATGATAATCATCAGCTTCTTCCTGGCGGCGATGGTGTTTATGCGCGACAACCCAGAAGCTATGGCTATTGTTATGGCAACAGTAGGTTTTGGGATAATCGGGTTTATAGACGATTATTTAAAAGTCTCAAAACAGCGTTCTCTTGGGCTTAGGGCTTACCAGAAATTTATTGCGCAAATAGCTATATCTATAGCGTTTGTATTGTATTGGCGTACTCTTGATAGCTATGCTACTACGCTTCTTATCCCATTTTTCCCAGGGTTGGAGCTTAACCTTGGCTTCTTCTACCCTATTTTTGCATGTTTTATTTTCCTAGGCGCTACAAACGGCGCAAACCTTACAGACGGGCTAGACGGGATGGCGGCAGGAGTAACAGCACTGATTGCTACATTTTTCTTGTTTGCAGCCTGGATTCACGGGTCGCCTACCATGCCGGTTATTGGGGCGGCGATAGGTAGCTTACTGGGCTTTTTGTGGTTTAACTCACACCCGGCCAAGATTTTTATGGGGGATACGGGGTCGCTGGCTTTGGGTGGTTTTGTAGCCGCAATTGCCCTTATATTGCGGATGCCTTTGTTTTTGGTAATTGTTGCTATCATATATGTAATTGAGTCCTTGAGCGTGATTATACAAGTGGGATATTTTAGAATTACAGGCGGCAAGCGGTTTTTTAAGATGGCGCCAATACACCATACATTCGAATTAAGCGGCTGGCCCGAGACAAAAGTTGTTGCGTTTTTTTGTGTAATTACCGCAATGGCTTGCCTGCTTGGATTTTTGGCTATGCAGGGGTTATAAGCCCGCGAGGAGGCAAGGGTTAAATCATGCATTTTAACAATAAAAAAGTCTTGGTATGTGGCATGGCCAGAAGTGGCCAAGCCGCGGCTGCACTATTAGCAAGCCTAGGTGCAGCAGTAACAGCTCAGGACATGAGAGATAATATAGAATGGGCCTACGACCCCAAAGAAAAAGGTCTGGCCCTTTATTTAGGCAAAAACCCTGATGCCATTGTGGGTGAATTTGACTTAATAATTATAAGCCCAGGGCTAAGCATATATTTGCCATTTATACAAAAAGCAAAAGCACTGGGCATTGCCGTATGGGGCGAGTCAGAGTTGGCATTTAGCCTATGCCCATGCCCTATAGTGGGTATAACCGGCACCAACGGCAAGACAACCGTAACCACACTGCTAGGCGAGATATTATCCCGCTTAAACCCCAAAACCGTGGTTGCGGGCAACATAGGCATTCCGCTAACATCACTGGTTAAGGACCTAACCGCTGATAGCATAGTAGTCGCAGAAATATCCAGCTTTCAGTTAGAGACCGCAATAAATTTCAAGCCAAGCGTAAGTGCCGTTTTAAACATGACCGAAGACCACCTAGACCGCCACAAAGACATGAAAACATATATAGAAATGAAATCCAGAATATTCGCAAATCAGCGACATCCAGACATTGCTGTGTTAAACTACGATAACCCCATAACACGAGCTATGAAACCAAATTGCCGGGTTGTGTGGTTTAGCGAAAGCACCGTGCTTCCTGTTGGTGTATATAAGCGGGATGGGCAAGTATATGCCCGCATGGATGCAAACCAAGAAAAACATATAATTTCGTTGGATGAGTTAACAATTATGCACGAGAATGTACTAGCCGCTACGGCCCTAGCCCTATCCGCAGGTGCACAAGCGCATCATATAGCCCATGGGCTTAGGGCATTTAAAGACGTACCCCACCGGCGTGAGCATGTGGCAAGCATTGGCGGCGTAGACTATTTTAACGACTCCAAAGCCACTAACCCAGACGCGGCAATAAAGGCAATAAAATCTACAAAACAACCCATAGTGCTAATAGGCGGCGGGTACGACAAAGGTACAGACTTTGACCCCTGGGTAAAATTGTTCCCCGAAAAAGTAGTACGGCTAATACTTATAGGGCAGACTGCCTCAAAAATTATAGAGACCTGTCACAAAAATGGCTTCACCGCTTACGAGCAGGTAAGCAGCTTACAAGAAGCCGTTACTAGCGCACACAAGATAGCAAAACCAGGGCAGGCTGTACTGTTTTCACCGGCTTGTGCCAGTTTTGATATGTTTAAAGATTATGAAGAACGCGGTAATATATTCCGCCAGCTTGTTGTGTCATTAATGAACTAAAGCTGCATATAGAACACCCATTTCAAAGGAGGCTAGTATCATGACCCGCCACGCACCAAACCACAACCGTAGGCCACAAAACCCCTTCCGTGCCAGACCCCGCCCTGCCCGCCAAACACACGAGCCGGAGCAGATAGTTAATGTTGGCTCTATGGACTACACAATTTATTTGGTTGTAGCCTTGTTGGTTCTAATTGGTGTGGTTATGGTGTTTTCTGCAAGCTATGGCACCACGGTCAGATATGAGCATTATGGTTTCGATGCATTTTATTACTTAAGGCGCAACGCAATCATGGCTGCTGTAGGCTTTGTTGTGTTGCATATAGCAGCCAATGTAAGTTACGAACATATAAGACGTATAGCGCCTATTATATATGTAATAACCCTAGGACTACTTGTTGCGGTGGTTGCAATAGGTATTGCAAGCCGCGGCGCTACAAGATGGATACCATTCCCAGTTATTCAGCAGTTCCAGCCATCCGAGGTGGCAAAGGCGGCACTCATTTTTATGATGGCATACTTGCTTGATAAATCCCCTACACGGCTAAAAACATGGCCTGGCCTTATATTCATGTGCATGGTTGTAGGGCTTATTACCGGGCTTGTAGCGTATGGTGGGTTTAGCTCTGCCCTTATCGTGGGTGCTGTAGGCTTTGCTATGATTTTTATAGCCAGCCCTCATATATGGCGCTTTTTTGCTGGGGGTGCTGCGGCAGTTGTAGCCATTGTAAGCTATTTGTGGTACGACGCTACTTTTGGCGATGGCTTTAGAGGCGGCCGCTTTCGTGCATGGCTGGACCCATGGGCCTACCCGGATACTAGGGGCTTCCAGGTAATACAATCCCTTTATGCTATCGCCAGCGGCGGGCTCTTTGGAAGCGGTATCGGTCAAAGTCGGCAAGCTACTTTTGTGCCAGAATCTCATCATGATATTATTTTTGCAATTATAGTAGAAGAACTTGGATTTATTGGTGCGGCAATGATACTGCTTTTGTTTGGGATTTTTATTTGGCGCGGTATTAAGGTAGCACTCAACTCACACAGTACTTTTGCATCTATGACTGCCATAGGAATAGTTTTTGTTATTGCATTCCAAGCACTTATAAATGTTGCTGTTGTGACAAACTCCATCCCCAATACCGGGGTTACGTTGCCGTTTATTAGCTATGGAGGCACATCGCTTGTTGTTAGTATGGGGCTTGCTGGGGTGTTGTTGAATATTTCGCGATACACAAAGGCTCGGGATAGGTGATTTAACACTTGAATTAACGTAACAGCAAGCAATCAAGGTGAACATATTTTTATAGACTACTGGAGGAAAGCAAAATGTCAGAAACAACTATGCTACGGATAGAAGATGCCATACAAAATCTGCCTGCCGGCAGTTTAAGAAACAATGCGCTAAGTTTTGTGGAATTTTTAAACAATGAAGGTCTCACACCGGTTAAGTGTCCTTGGACTGAGAACAAATGGAAAATCCCGTTTGGCGAATATTATATTGGTTGGATAAGCCTTAGTCCAAAAAGCTGGTCTTACGAAAATTTTAATTATCTCCAATTTGATGAATATGTAGACGATGACCATAAATTCGCCACAACCATTCACAAATACGTTAAGGTATGCAAAAATCCATGCCATGATGAGTGTTGGGGTGCAATGGATGTAATGGTTTTTGACAAACAGTTTAATAATGTATGCTCTAATCATGGACTTGCCATTAGTAACCCAAGCATGAAAACGATTGAGCACATAAAGAAACTAATCAGCTACAACAAAAAAATTGTACCGCGTAAACATATATATCATTGCCACAACTTGTAGTAGAGGCGAGCATTTAGCTATCCTTTGTAACCGTAGTCATGTAATTGATACATTACAGGAGCAGTAGGACTTGAACCCACGATATCTGGTTTTGGAGAAGAGCAATCGTTTGGCGCAAAACCCAACAAAACCAACCAACTCAGCACCCGCAGATGCCTCTCTCGGCGACGGTTCAGCGACGAACCGCTTCGATAAGATGCCAGACAACCCACCAACAAAATGCAGAGAAAAAGCAAACTATAGTTTTTGATAAAATGCATTAATCTCCAGTCCGTTTGCGCTACAAACATCCTTAGCAATATTTTGAATAACGCCAATCTTTATTGGCTTATGGTTTGGTACAGTAATAGCGTGTTCTTTGCTGTTAATAATTTTGGACAGCCTAATATGGCTTCCTGTTTGCCGTATTACGGAATAGCCATGCCGCTTTAAAAGGGTTATTAGTTCGCTGGCATCCACATCTCTTGGTACTTTCATACGGCTATAACCTCATCTTTAACCAAATGTATACGGATTAATGAAGGCAACTCCGACGGGTCAAAGTGGCACTTTACAGCGTCACGTAGCATTGTTGGAAGCTCCTCATACTCGTCACATTGGGTGTATATTGAATGGCCTACAGCTTGGGCTTCATAGCCGCCATCTAAGGATTCAACTACTGTAAAAATTATTTCATTTGTCATTTCTCTGCTCCCTTCATTCTTGTGTCAAGCAATCAAAGCCAGCAAAAACAGAGAGAAAATGTTTTACCGCACTTACGCTTGCAGTGCTAGCTCCCGTACATACTCAATCGCTTTCACCTTGCTAGACTCTGGCAATCTATAAAAGTCTTGCATGAATGCGTGGTTGCGCATTATTATTTCTTCATCATCAACCGTAACAGTGAATGTACGCAACTGTACCTCACCCCTAGCATGAGCCAAAGCCTCTTGTAGTCCCTGCATTGTATCTTCATGCACACTACTCATTATTTTAGCTCCTTTCCTTCCATGCGTATAATCATGCATTGACAATAGAAACCCATTAGTTGCCGGATAGTCTGAACCTTCGCTAATTATAGCATCAATAATATAGTTGGGATATAGTTACGGTTTCGCCTTCGTTTGACTAGATACGCATATACGATGATTACAGGAAAAATAATATGCAAATAATATTTGCGTCAAAGCACAAATTATATGCGATTCAGTGCATGACGCAAGGGTGCGTGTATGCTAGAATCCTCGAAAGAAAGGAGTTGAGCGGTATGAATGCGGCAGATGACAAAGAAAAGCGAGCAAAAAGCAAGTTGTTTCCTGGTGTAGCATGGAGTGAGGCAATTCAGTGTGTTGAAAAGATTTTTAATCTAGGTAAACATGTATCCTATATGGCACTCGCTAAGGAATATGGGTTAACATCTCCAAACACTGGTACATTTAAGGCTAGGATTAGTGCCGCTAAGCAATTCGGATTGATTGACACAGCCAGAGAAACAATCACTTTGACCGATGATGCTAGAATCCTATTGGTCAACAATAATGAACAAGAACGTCATAGACTCCATGTAAAATGCTTTTCATCACCAGTGTTATATAGAAAACTTATAGATAGGTATGAGAACGGCGCAATACCATCACAGTCTACATTGGAAAATATTCTAATGCATGATTTTGACATAACAGTTAAAGCGAAAGAGACAGCAGCGATGTGTTTTCTTGCGACAGTATCAGAGCTTAATTTTGATAAAGCTGGAATCTTAATCTTGCAGCGTGGTGAGTTAAACGAGCACATTGAAGATGAAAACGCAGATGTCCCGACAGAACAATCATCTCCAATTGAAAAGATAGACGATGCCGTCCCTTCCACAGATAAGATTCAACATCATACAGTTGATACACATGAGTTAAAGATTCCAACATTTACACCCGGGAAGGAGATTATCGTTAAAATCCCTAGTGACCTAAGTACGGATGATGTTGAAATAGCAAAAATGCATCTTGATATTTTAGGAAAATACCTTGATAAATATGTCGAGAAGAAGGAGAAAGAAGTGCAATAACGCAACAAAAGCCAAACCATCTTAAGTGGTCTGGCCTCTGGCTATCCCGCGAAAAAAGTTCGCTAGATATAGTGAGTCTTCGCATACTTACTATAGCACTATACATTCGTTGGAGCAAGAGGTACTTCTTATGGAAAGGAGTCTTGCTACCATGAAGGATTATGTAATCATATACACACCATACATAACTCGTAATGGCAAAAGAATTTTTGCACGGAGTTATGGATTAAAAGCTTTTCGTCTCGCAATACCACGAGACAAGTACCGTCCTAGACCTAGATAGTAATCACTTTACTGTTCTAGCCAGTAAAGTAAAAATAGCTGCTAAAGGCTCATAGCCATAAGCAGCTATTTTGTTACGTGGAATAGCAGTAAATTTCACATAATATTCAATAACGACGTCGCTGTTGGCGTCGCTTACCCATAGGCCTATGTAGTCTCTGGATTGGTGTACACCACATCCATCGGCGAGTCGTCGCCGTAATAGACACAAACAATTGAAAACAGATGCAAATACATGACAACATCTACAATAATTTGCCAGATTTCCGATGCAATAAAAAAAGTCGAGTCACTGGAAAACCCAGCAAACTCAACCTTTCCCATGTTGCACATGGTAACAGGAGCAGTAGGACTTGAACCCACGACATCCGGTTTTGGAGACCGACGTTAACATCATTTAAAGCGAGCCTAAAACAGTTTCTGCAATCTAGCTTCGTTATCCATATAAAATTTTGCAAGCCAATCCTCACTATACACTAATCCATATACTTCTAAAACAGCGGATATATCCACATTAAATCCAATGCTTTCTAGTGTAGTTATAAGCTCAAACAACTCTTTGTCCTTATTGTCTTTGATTATGGTTACAACATCAGTTAAATCTCGATTTCTGCCACTTTCTAGTTTCATCCCAATTAGATAATCAATATCAACTGCTTTTACGAC
>WQVY01000006.1 GCA_009785605.1 Defluviitaleaceae bacterium
TACTCCGTACCGCCGTGCCAATTCGCTGATAGGGATAGTGCGGTTCGCCTTCATACCTGAGGTTGTTTCGTCGCGGTATGCTTTGATGATGGCGTCTATGCCATCATTTTTTACATTCCCCAACCGCCACCAGGGCGCAATTTCTGCAATGTTTGGATAAGCGTCGTAGTTGGCATTAATTGAAATGTAGTACATATTCGCACTCATGTTTGGCGGTGAAGTATCATTTGCTAACTCGTCGAGCCAGGCATATTCTGGTTTGCCGAAATTTTCTATACTGTCACGGCATATATCAACCAGCCCCTGTGGTATCTTTGCTAAATCGCCTTCCTCAAGGGTTTCTTGGTCAATAAAATATCCGTTGCCTTCGGGCGAAAAACAGTTTACGAACACCTCAAATTTTCGCCCTATGGCTTCGCATCGTTTGAACAAGTCAAGCTCGTGAATCAACCGTGTAAATTGGTCGTAATCACCCAATCCACGCTTTGTAGCAAATAGTTGCCAGCGCGGAGCAATGCCGGCTTCAATCAAACGGTTCGTTGCCAATATGCTGTCATGGAATGCACCTTTGCGGTTTACACCCCAGTCTGTTATTTCTTCCATGCCAAAAAATGATATTTGACAGGCGGCAACACCATTTTCGGCATGAGTGCGGAATGCTTCTGCCGCCCACTTCGCATAACTCTCATCCCGCGCCAAGCGCCAAATTGAAAGAAGCTCAAACCTCTTAACCATTCCGGGCGTTGACAACTCTTTTTCCAATTCCCATAGTTCCCGGTAATCGTCGCGGAAATCGGGCTCGCGGTGCCATGTAGAAAAGCCTAGTTTTGTGATTGCATTTCCATTCTCATCTTTCCAACCCTTGAATTGTGCTGCGATATTGCGAAACTCGCAAACGCTCATGCTGCCGTTTTCTTGCTTGCCAAGCCAGCAATGTCGGCAGTTATTTGGGCATCCAGCCATATCAACTGCAACGCCAAGTTGTTCCATGTTCCATTTTTTCATTGTGCCATCTCCTTATATCCAACGGATTTTATTACTTTTTGCATTGCTACATTATCTTCTTCTGTCCGGCATGATGCTATTTTGCCGTGTTCAATGATATATTGGCTTAAAAACCGCAACATTTCTTTTGCGAATCCTTTGCCGTGATACACCTTTGCTGTTCGCATATCTGCCGCTTCCCATACCTCGTCAGTAAGCGGCTCAACTGCACCACGCGCAACAGGGAGCCCGTCATGGTAAAGCAAACAATATCGCGCAACTCCCGCCTCATACATTTCCTTCAACCAATCATCTTTGCCTGGTTTTTGCCCAACCAACACAAGATGCTCGTTAAACTTATCCATATCATTCTCAGCTAACCACATGATATGAGATTGATGCGGTGCACCTGCATACTGCTTTAACTGATAAATGATCTCTGCCATTGTTTCATCTCCTTAAAATAAAATAGCGGAAAGCCATATCCAGCTTTCCGCAAACGGGCATACACTACCGCGCATTAAAAAAGCTGTGGACGACACGCCCACAGCCACAACTTAATCTTGTACAATCATCGGCAAATGGCAACACTTAATAGAGCATAGTAAACCACCTATACTACAAAGCTATATTGCCGACGAACCTCGGAAGTTACCCTTCCTGATTAAGCTCCGCTAAACGTCTCGCCGTTATCCTTTTTAACGGAGCATGGTAACTTGATGGATTTGTAAACGCCAGATATAAACATAGCAATCCCTCCATGATTTTATTCTAACATGCAAAAATCGTGAATACAAGCCAAATCTATGCTATAATTTAAGTATGAGGAGCTGTTTGCGTCCTGCGACATTTCTCATGAAGTCTATTATTTATATACAAGGAGCAGTTATGAATATTGAAGCCCAAATTAAAAAATTGCTACCACAAAGCGACATTTCATTAGAGGTGCCACAATCACCAGACCATGGCGAGTATTCTAGCAACATTGCCATGAAGCTGGCCAAGACCTACAAAAAAAACCCGCGAGAACTAGCACAGGAATTAATAAACCAGATGGACTTTTCTGGGACGTATATTAATAAAGTTGAAATTGCCGGCGCTGGCTACATTAATTTTTTTGCCAGCGACGAGTGGTTTGTTGACATGCCTTCACATGTTGTACAAATGGGCGATGCTTGGGGGAGTAACAACACATTAGAAGGCGAGCGGATATGCCTAGAGTATGTATCAGCAAACCCAACTGGCCCCATGCATATGGGCAATGCCCGCGGCGGAGCTTTGGGTGATAGCCTAGCCAGGGCAATGAGCGCATGTGGTGCTCAAGTCACAAAGGAATTTTATTTAAATGACGCTGGCAACCAGATAGCAAAGCTGGAAATGTCTTTAGACGCCCGGTTCCGCCAACTCAAAGGTGAAGATTTAGATTTTAACGAAGATTGGTATCAAGGGCAGGATGTAATTGACCATGCACAGGCATGGGCCGATAAAGGCAACTCAACTTCAGAAGGGCTGCTGTCATATGCACTTGAACAAAACATAAGCAATATGAAACAGATACTACAATCCTACAATATAGACTATGATGTATGGTTTCACGAGAGCGTACTTTATGAAAGTGACGCCGTAAACAAGGCCATACAAATGCTGCGCGACAATAATCAGATTTATGAGAAGGATGGAGCCGTGTGGCTGCGGACAGAAGGCGACATGAAAGATGAAGTATTAATCCGCGAGAATGGCATACCAACATATTTTGCAGCTGATATTGCATATCACTATAACAAGTTTGTCGAACGTGGGTTTACAAAGGCAATAGATGTCTGGGGTGCAGACCACGGCGGGCATATCGCACGCATGAAAGCTGCAATGCAGTGCTTAGGGATAGACCCAGCTAACTTGGAGATTATAACAATTCAACTTGTACGGCTGATGAGAGACGGGCAAATAGCGCGTATGAGTAAGCGCAAAGGCGACACTATCTCGCTTGGGGACCTAATAGAAGAAATAGGCGTAGACAGCGCGCGATTCTTCTTTAATATGAGGAACTCTGGCAGTGCCTTTGATTTTGACTTGGATTTGGCAGTAAAGCAATCCAGCGACAACCCTGTCTTTTATGTGCAGTATGCACATGCCAGGATTTGCAGCATTTTAGAGCAATCAAATGTTTCTTACGAAGAACTGTTACAGCTTGCACAAGACAAGAGTAATAAGCCCTCATATAAGTATGACACCCCGCAAGAAAGAGCGCTAATAAGACGCATTGCCCTATACCCCCGCGAGCTTGTTAATGCATCACATATGTATGAGCCATCAAGCCTAACAACATATGTGCGCAACGTAGCCAGTGACTTTCATGCGTTTTATACTGCATGCAAAGTCAACAACGCCGGGGATGAGTCAATCAAAAATGCCCGCCTAATATTAGCTTTAGCTGCAAGGCAAACGATTAAAAACGTCCTAGAGATTCTTGGCGTTGCAGCACCCGAAAAAATGAAAAAATTAACCGATGAACAATTGTAATATTGCAAAAATAATACCGTCATAGCAAAAAAATATAGCCCCAAGAATCTTAAACATCCAGATTCTTGGGGCTATTTATAAGGAGGGTATTGTAAGCCTACTCCACAAACGATACGAGTCTAAAGAACGGCCTTGCATTAGCATCCAACTCTAGGCCATGGATACCGTTTGTTCCCCAGCTTACCAGCGGGTTGCGTATAAATATCCATGGTGCTTCTTCTATTAGGATTTCGGATACTTCGCGGTAGATGGCATCCCTACGGGCAAAGTCTGTAGAGCGGCGGCCTTCTTGCAACAATTCTTCTACACGTGGGTGATACCAGAAAGTACGGTTACCTGCATCGCCCCATTGCTCCCTTGTAAACAACGGGAAGATACCGTAGTCTGCATCACCTGTTACTGTTGTCCAACCTAGCATAAACATGTCATGTTCGCCTGCGGCGGTCATGTCAAGGTATGCACCCCATTCTATTATTTCTATAGAAAGGTCTATGCCAACTTGGGCCAGGTAGGCTTGCATAATCTCGCCTGTGGTCTCGCGGGCGGCAGCTTGGTTTGTCCAAAAGCGTAGGCTTAGACCATCTGCGTGGCCAGCTTCTGCAAGCAATGCACGCGCTGCATCCGGGTCAAAGGGTAGTGGTGTCAAGTAATCGAACGCACTATGCACAACATTGGCGCCTAGCGGGCCCCTTGCGGGTACGCCTTGGCCCTCATATGCGGCTATGATTATACTTTCGATATTAACTGCTTTGGTTATGGCCTGGCGCACACGAACATCATCAAGAGGTGCGCGTTGGGCATTAAAACCTACATAGTCTATACCCAAGCCATAAAACTGCATCATGTTTAGGTGAGCATGGTTGTGCATATCCACAACATGCAGCGGTTGCAGTGCCATTGTATGAGCCTCACCTACTTGAAGCATAGCAAAGCGTGTTGCATGGTCTGGCACAACTTGGATTCTTACCCCGTCCAAAGATGGAAGCTCGCCCCAGTAGGCATCGTTTCTTACGATTTTTGTAAAGTCGCCGCCTACACGGTCATAAAACCGGAATGGGCCTGTGCCAACAGGGGCACGTGTTACCATTATTGGGGTTAGTGCAATGTTACGGGCCTCTGCATATGCAAGCGCTTCTGCTTGCCATGGGCTAAGTACATACTCAGAGATTGTCTCCAACACATTGTCATCTTCGTCATAAATATTGTGTGGGATAAAGTTTTCTAGCCTATACATAACCTCTTTGGCCAATGATACAGGTGAAACAGCAAAAGCAATAGGATGTGACAAATGGCCCAAAATTGGGGTGAATGGGAACTCCAACACTACGCGAACGGTGTGGTCATCGATTGTTATAACTTCATCAATCATCCCAATTATAAACGCACCCGGTGCTGCTTCTCTTGGGTCGATGGCGCGCTCTATAGACCAGCGCCAAGCGTCTGCGGTAAATGGCTCGCCATCATGGAAGTATACGCCTTCGCGCAGGTTAAACTCCCATGTGACTTCGTCTATAAGTGTCCAACTGGTGGCGAGTAGCCCTACCAATGCGCTTTCTGGCTGAGGGGTAAGTTGTAGTAGCCCTTCAAACATTTGGCTGGTAAGGTCCGCAGTCGCGGCATCGTTTTGCCTGATAGAGTCCATATGAGGTGCTTCTGCGGCAGTTACATGATTAAGGATACCGCCAGGCACCAATGTAAGACCGGGTGCGAGCCCTGCTGGCTGCTCCTCCTCGGAGTCATTACTACAAGCGGCAAAAGCAAACAATGCAACAGCAAGTAAAGCCACTAATAGCAAAATCTTACCCACAGAACCTCTTTTGAGCTTATTACTTAACATAATTTTACCTCCCTGTTTTTTTGCCAAGCGTGTCGGCTATTTTTAATTGGAAATGGTATCATGCAAAACAAGACGGCGCAAGACTTAAATTTGATGCATAAGCACTATTTCATTTAACTGCCATTGGCAACTACTATAAATATGACCCGGCCAAAATAACTCTATATGTGCAAGACCACCAATGCCGCGACATGTCAACGCCAAAATGTCAACGAATTGTAAACATGCATACGCTGCCTATCCGGCGTAAAATGGTAGAGACTTACAAAAACACGTTTTATTCTGCCAATGTGCTTTATTTACTACCCGCTTGCGCTATGCTGTTTTGTGGAGTATTCTCTTCAATTAATAACTATTAGCGAAATATTTCAAATTTTGACTTCTCCAGAGGAGTCTATTCTTGAAGGGAGCTACGCATTATGGAAAGTGCCAAACAAAGTACTTCAAACCAAAGGTATAACAGCCGCTTTTTTAAGTTTTTGAAAAAAGCCTGTAAAAGCCCACAGTTGGTGGCCGGTTCGGCAATTGTATTTTTCTTTGTATTAGTTGCAGTATTTGCACCACTCATAGCACCGTACGACCCTTTAGAAATTTCTATTGTTAACCGGTTCCAAAGTTTTTCTTCTGCCCACCTGTTGGGCACAGACAACTTGGGCCGGGATATTCTAAGCCGCCTTATATTTGGGGCAAGGATTTCGCTAATGGTTGGCATTACTGCCACGGCCATTGGCGGCACTATTGGTGTAATCATTGGAGTAATATCTGGCTACTACGGCGGCAAAATTGATACGGCATTTATGAGATTGGTAGATATGATGCTGGCTTTTCCAGGGCTGCTTCTGGCACTTGGCATTGTTGCTGCACTGGGCAGGTCCACATTTAATGTGATTTTGGCAATTGCGGTTTTTGCTATCCCGTCTTTTGCGCGTGTGGTTAGAGGGTCAACCCTAAGTGTTGCAAAACTAGAATACATAGACGCTATACGCGCCATTGGCGCAAGCGACTTGCGTATTATATTTTTGCACATCCTACCCAATATTTTATCCCCTATTATTGTCCAGGCATCACTTAATGTTGGCACTGCTATAACCGGTGCCGCGGGCCTTGCATTTTTGGGGGTGGGCACACCGCCGCCAACACCTGACTGGGGCATTATGCTTAACCAGGGCCGTGACAGCATGCATTTGTACCCCCGCTTGGTAATATTGCCGGGGCTTGTAATTTTCTTTTTGGTAATAGGCATCAACCTGTTTGGCAACGGCTTAAGAGACGTAATGCAACCTAAAAAGAGAGCGTAGGAGGTGGCACATGCTTATATATATTATTAGACGGATATTACAGGCCATCCCGGTTATGATTGGGGTAAGCCTAGCAGTATTTATGATGATGCACCTCATACCAGGTGACCCAGCGCGCATAATGGCTGGTGAGGCCGCAAGCCCATACCAGATAGAGCAAATGCGCCAAAACCTAGGGCTAAACGACCCACTACCCGTGCAGTACTGGAACTTTATTACCAGGGCAATACGGGGTGATTTAGGAAACTCTGTCAGGTCAGGCGTACCGGTTGTGCAAGAAATTTTCGAAGCTCGTTTTTTTATCACTTTCCAACTTGCGTTGGTTGGGCTTTCTGCAGCTATGCTAATCGGCCTTGTTATTGGGCTTATATCTGCTGTTTACAGGTACTCGTTGACCGATATGTTTTTAATGATTCTTGCGCTTTTGGGGCTTTCTATCCCCAACTTTTGGCTTGGGTTGATACTAATTAATTTATTTTCTGTGAGGCTGGATTTATTGCCTATTACGGGTTGGGGGACTTGGCAGCAGATGATTATGCCCATGATCGTACTTGGCATATCTGGTGCTGCAGTTATTGCACGGATGACTCGTGCCAGCCTGGTTGACGTTTTTACACAGGATTATATTCGTACGGCTTATGCCAAAGGCGTTAGCGACCGTGTTGTACTTTACCGCCATGCGCTGCGCAACGCACTTATCCCTGTTGTTACGGTTGTGGGCTTGCAATTTGGCGGGCTTTTGGCAGGGGCCGCTATCACAGAAACGATTTTTGCCATCAACGGCATGGGGCGCTTGATGATACAGGCAATAAACACACGAGATTTCCCCGTTGCACAGGGCGCGATTCTTATAATTTCTTTGGTTTTTGTACTTGTTAACATGCTTGTAGATATTTCTTACCGGCTAATAAACCGTCGGATAGATTTTGATTAAAGGAGGGTTTAGTGTGGAAGTTTGCGAAGCAAACTTTCACTGCCAGCATTGCGCTGAAACCTCAGAATGGAGATTCGTATGAATACGCTTAACAATAAAACCCCGGCTCCTATCCTTGCGGTAGAGGATTTGCATACATCTTTTTTCCCAGAAGAAGGGGAAATTAGAGCCGTAAGCGGGATTAACTTCTCTATTGCCAAAGGTGAGACTTTGGGCATAGTTGGGGAAAGCGGCTCTGGCAAAAGTATTACTGCAATGTCTATTTTGCAGCTCTTAGAAGGTACCACTGGGGTCATAAAGGGTGGCAAAATAGTCTTCCAAGGCGAGGATTTACTGTCAAAAACCCGCCAAGAAATGATGAGTATCCGTGGTAACAATATCTCTATGATATTCCAAGAGCCCATGACATCACTCAATCCCACAATGTCTATAGGCAACCAAATTGCAGAAGTTATAATGCTGCATCAAAATAGGACCAAAAAAGGTGCATGGCACCAGGCAACCGAAATGCTAAAAAAGGTTGGTATGCCCGAGCCAGAAAAACGCGCAAAGCAGTACCCGCACCAACTGTCTGGTGGGATGCGTCAACGTGTAATGATAGCAATTGCACTTGCATGCAATCCCGAGCTGCTGATAGCCGACGAGCCTACAACTGCGCTGGATGTGACAATACAAGCACAAATACTCACACTCATGAAGCGCTTGCAAAGGGAATTGGGCACGGCAATGATATTAATAACCCATGATTTAGGCGTTGTGGCAGAAATGTGCGACCACGTAGCAGTTATGTACTGCGGCAAAATTGTGGAATACACAGATGTTAGATCCCTTTTTACCGCGCCAAAGCACCCTTATACGATAGGACTGTTAAACTCCATACCGTCTCACGAGATGGACAGCAACGAGGATTTGCAAATTATTGCCGGTACAGTGCCAAGCCCATTTGAGGTGCTAATAGGTTGCTCTTTTGCCCCAAGATGCCCACACGCAAACGAGCAATGCCACACAGAAATCCCGCAGCTTATAAACATAGAGGACCGGCAAGTGCGCTGCTTTATGCACCAACCTTATGTACAGGGAGGTATAGACGTATGACAGGCGGAAGGGTACTTTTGGATGTTAAAAATCTCAAACAATATTTCCCGATAAAAGGCGGCATACTTGGCCGCACAATTGGGCATGTAAAGGCCGTCGACGGTATTTCTTTTACAGTAAGCGAAGGCGAGACTGTGGGCATAGTAGGAGAGTCTGGTTGTGGTAAATCATCAACTGGGCGCGCCATCTTGCGCCTAGAGAAATCACATGAAGGCGAAGTCAACTTTGATGGCGTGGACTTACTCAAGCTCTCCAAATCAAGCATGAACAAAAGGCGCGGGGATATCCAAATAATCTTCCAAGACCCTTTTGCGTCGCTTAACCCACGCCAAACAGTGTATCAAATCTTGAACGAAGCAATGAAAATACAAAATATAAGCACGCCAGAAAAACGCCGCCAAAATATAATAGAACTTTTGGCTACCGTTGGCCTGAGCGAGCACCAAATAGACCGCTACCCTCATGAGTTTAGCGGCGGCCAGCGGCAACGCATAGGCATTGCCCGTGCACTGTCTGTCAGGCCCAAGCTTATAGTTTGCGACGAGGCCGTTAGCGCGCTGGATGTATCTATCCAGGCCCAGGTGCTTAACCTTTTAAAGGACTTGCAGCGGCGGTTTGGCCTTACGTATTTATTTATATCTCATGATTTGGGCGTTGTACGCCATATTACGGACCGCATTATAGTTATGTACTTAGGCAAGATTGTAGAAATCGCAGACAAGAAGCAGCTTTTCGAAAACCCTGCGCATCCATATACTTATGCACTTTTGTCTGCGATACCCAGCACAAAAATGGATAATAAAAGCGAGAGGGTTATCTTGCAAGGGGATGTCCCCTCGCCTATTAACCCGCCAAAAGGATGCCGCTTTCACACGCGCTGCCCCTTTGTAAAAGACAAATGTATTGCCGTAGAGCCACAGCTTACCCAAGTTGCAGAGGGGCAGTTTTCTGCTTGCCATTACCCTTATAAGGAGGATGGCGCTAAGGCTTTCTAAAAATATTGCAATTGAGTAAATAATGTGCTTGCAATTTGTTACGCATAATGATACAAATAGTCCCATAAACCTGCAATAACCCCTAAAATCTTGCAGGGATGAGACTGGAGGACAATATGTATCATTCGCGTAGATTTATCCGTTGCATGTGTGTATTTGTAATTATTGTGTTGCTAACTATGACGGTTGCAATACCTGTTTTCTCCCAAGACAGCTTGGTGGATGAGCCGCCCAGCACGGCCCACTGGGCGCAGGGCTACCTCGACAAACTCCTTCGTCACCATGCGATTAACGAGGCCGATGCATTGTTTCCCAACAACCCGGTAGCAAAATACCGCTTTACAAGCTGGGTTGATGGTGTGTTTAGGCATGCGTATTTCGCATATGAATTTAATGATGTTTCTCTAACACGGCTCGATGCTGCTGTACTGGCGGCTCGGGCCTTTCGTATGCCTGCGGGGGACCCGGGCGTGTTGTTACGCTTCCCGGATCATGACCTTGTACCCTATGTATACCAGGCTTATGTTGCGGCGCTGGTTGCCTCTGGGGTTATAAGAGGCCACGGAGCCGGGCACAATGCTGGAAGTTTGGACCCTTTGGGTGTGATCACATATGCCCAGGGCTCTGCTTTACTGGCATTGATTGCGGGCGAGATATTTTCTGTGCCTGGGCTATATCAAGGATTTTCAACTACCGGCAATGCCATAATTAACACTGGCGGCGTGGTTATGGAAGATGCAAACATTGGCGGCAACCTGATTATAACCGGACAGGGTGAACCAATACTAATCACGGGATATTTTTATAACGTGATTATAATGACATCAACACCAGTACAAATAAATGGACACGTGCAGCGCTTGATTATTGTTGCCGACAATGCTGTTGTAGAGCTTGAAGATTGCCACATTACGAGCTTATATATAGAAGGGGATAATGCACAGGTATCTGGTACGGGCCACATTTATGATGTAGTGCTGGATAACCCTTATTTAAATTTTGCCAACGATATTGCAATCGGGCCGGCAGGGCCAGAAGTTGAGCATACAACTGATACAAGTACACCTGCACCGGAAAACAATGTAACAACGCAACCAAATATCACGCCATCCCCTACCCCCGAGTTACCAGTGGATACACCAGATACACCACAAAATACTCCCGAACCCATGCCTACACCTATACCTCCAACACTGGGGCCGACTCCTGTACCCACGCCCACTCCTACACCGGGGGCAACGCCTATGCCTACACCCACCCCTACGCCGGGTGCAACGCCTTTACCCACACCAAGCCCTACTCCTGTACCAACACCCATGTCAACGCCAACACCTACAACCACCCCAACACCTACTCCGGCACCCACAATTTCACCAACGCCTACATCATCACCTACACCTACTCCCACATCTTCACCCGCACCCACGCTTACACCCACTCCTACAGCTACCCCCACACCCACCCCTGGCCCCATCCCCGTCCCGCCACCAACAACGGACGGCAACAACCAAATATTATATTTCGAATTGTATATACCAGGCTCAGGTCAGGTAAAAATCGAGCCTAGCAACCCTTTGTTTGACATAATGCGCAACCTCAACAACGGCGATATGATAGTTACAGAGGGAGGCAATATCACAGGCGCTATCATAAACAGCCCCAATACTAACCTTACTGGGCCAGATATACGCAACCCAGACAATCTACTTAAAATATACCTTACACCTACCGCCAACCTTACGCTAGGCAACTTCCAGGGTGGTGCCAATGGCGACATGTCCAACCTGCTTATAGTAGGCGATGGCAACACCTTTAACTTACTGCCAAGCGCGGGACTTGCTACTATTGCTGTACAGGGCGACATAGAAATAAACGCTACTGCAATAGCAGGTGCTTTTAACTCTTTGGTCATAAACCTTGTTGGGGATGTTAATCTCACCATCCCCACTGTCAACAATTTGGCACGCATATACTTTGACCTAAGCGGCGTGTATAGCGATGCCACGATAGTATCGCGCGGTGTCACTATGCACATAGACGCTAATACAAGCTACCTGGTTGGGATCGAAGACAACGGCGACCGCCTAACTGTGATTTTAGCCAACACTCCCGGCCATATAGGGCGGCCCCCTTACTCCACCGGGCTAGTACCACCATACACCACATTACAAATAGGGCCGGGCCGCACTATTGTAACTATTTAAGACTTGGATTAAAATTGTAGCCATCTTCGAAATGTATTCAATGTAAATTAAGAAAGCCTAATGCCCAATGAAAGCAGGTTGAAATTATTGCTCTTAGACTCGCTAAAAAACAATATATATATGGCCCCAATGGCCGGTGTTACGGACCGGGTTTTTAGAGCCCTTGTGCATAGTCACGGTGCGGGGCTTACGTTCTCTGAGATGGTAAGCGCCAAGAGTATCGTGTACCGCAATAAAAATACGGCAAGGCTGCTGGAAAACGCACCCCATGTGCGCCCATGGGCAGTACAGTTCTTTGGGCATGAGCCAGAAATTTTGGCAGAGGCTATTCATATGCTAGAGGATTGTCCTTTTGATATCGTAAATATCAACATGGGCTGTCCCATGCCCAAAATTGTAAAAAATGGCGAAGGTGCAGCCCTTATGACCAACCCACCACTGGCTGGGCGTATGATTGAAGCAGCAGTAAGGGCAAGCTCTAGGCCGGTAACGGTTAAGATACGCAAGGGCTTTACCCCGTCAAGCCTAAATGCCATAGAAATGGCCAAAATAGCAGAAGCAGCGGGTGCTGCCAACATTACAGTGCATGGCCGCACCCGCGACCAGTACTATACCGGGACTGCCGACTGGGAAGCTATTGCGGCAGTTAAGAAAGCCGTAAAGATACCCGTCATAGGCAACGGGGATATATTCTCGGCAGAGGTTGCAGTAAAGCGTTTACAAGAGTCCGGCTGCGACGGGATCATGATTGCGCGGGGGGCTATGGGCAACCCGTGGATATTTTCCCGCACGGTAGCGTACCTGGAAACAGGTGTTATGCCTCCAGAGCCAACTCAAGAAGAAATTATTAAGACGGCTATTGCCCATTTGAACGCGGTTGCTGAAGAAAAATCTAATATTGTGGAGATGCGTAAGCATTTATCATGGTATACTAAGGGCATGCATAGCTCGGCAGAGCTAAGGAGCAAGATAAACTCCGCAAAGACGTCACAAGAGATGGAAGCATTGCTTGTGCCAATGCTTGATAAAGCCAAATAACGCCTTTACCAATTGTATCAAAACCGGAAAATCGTATTTGTTCCACCAACGAAGGAGGCATAAAGTAATATATGAAACATGCAAAAAACTATATCTACCCGGCTATTATTGCCGCGCTTGCGGTACTATTGATTCTTTCACATTTGCAGGCTACTGCATATGCCCAGCCGGGTACAGCCAACGACCCTCTCGTAACCCAGCGCTATGTAGATGAGCGCATAGCGGTATTGCAAGCCCAAATTACATCTTTACAAAACCAACTTGGTAATATCGAGCCTGGCACAACCACATCCGTGGAGGCCGGGGTTGTGCCATTTACACCGGTTTTTGTGCCTCGGGGCAGCACTTTAATTGCAGAAGCCGGTGCTGAGTTTATACTGCGAAGCGGCTCTGCCAATGTTGTTGCCGGGCCCAACGGGTTAGTAGACGTGACGGCGGGCCAAGATATAGCAAACGGACAACCCATAAGCCGTAACCATTTAATACTTGTACCCGCCACAGACGGGCGCGGCCTTCAAATTATTTCGGATGCGTGGCTAATGATTAAAGGTGGTTATTCTATTGTCATCTAAACTAACATGGTTTGGCAGTGTAATAGTACAGTGGCTTGCTGGCAGCCTGTTTTTCCGCGGGCTTAGCGCTACTATGGATTGGATTATACGAATAGGCCGCGACAGCTTCATTGTGGGCCTGTTTACAAGCGATGATACCCCACAACAAGCCAGCCTTGAACGCAGTGTATTTGTACTGGTTTTGGACGGGGTACTAAACGGTATACCAAAATGTATACGCCAACCTGTACGCTGGCCAACAGCATTGTCAGCGTTGTTTTCTGGTAGCTGGCTTATACAGTCCGCTACCAGCCGTTTGGGCACCCCAATACCGCCGCCTGTGCCCAATACAGGGCCCAGTACGATTATTGTGTGGGGGGCGTATGCCTTGCCTGTCTGGGCAATTTTTGCTGTTACTATTGCCCTTCCTATCTTGCCTACCATGATATTGGCTGGCATGCTTTTACCTGCTTTTTTATTTGCTTTATTTAGCCGCCGCTTCGTACTAGATGGTACAGCGGTTTTTTTGTTGATTTTTATTATTGTGACACTTATAACCGGGGTTATGTCGGTAGTACCTGCGTCTAGCGTGCCTATTGTTGCGCTTACGACTGTATTTATGCTGTCTGCTTTGATTATTATGGCATGTTGCAAGACTAGTGAAAGCGTTGATATGTTTATCATGGGCTTTGTTGCCGCCTCTGCTATAGCTGGGGTTGTGGGCGTGTACCATGTTATTACAGACTACTCAACCAGCGCGTGGTTGGATATTGTATTGTTTACAGACATTGGGCTTAGGCTTTATTCTACCTTTGACAACCCCAACGCCTACGGCACTTATCTTTTGCTGGCGATACCTTTGGCTATGGCCTGTGTCTTTTATGCCAAAAACACATTCCTTAGACTATGTGCATTGGGTATTACGGGTATGCTTGTGCTTAACCTGCTGGCTACTTACTCGCGTGGGTGCTATGTCGCACTTGCCATTGGGGTTGCCATTTTCGTGCTTATTATCAAAAAGCAGCTAATAGTCTTGGTAATACCTGCAATGCTTGCATCGTTGCTTGTGTTGCCGGCATCTGTTGTAAACAGGCTCTTTAGCATTGCCAACATGGCCGATACTTCTACCACTTTCCGCATGAACATCTGGCGCGGCACGCTACGTATGCTTGGGGATTTTTGGCCGGTGGGTGTTGGGCAGGGGGAGCATGCTTTTAACCGTGCTTATATTTTTTACTCACTTGGCGCTACATTTACCCCCCATTCTCATAATCTTTTCCTTCAAATATTTGCGGAGACGGGCATTGTGGGGCTTCTTGTTTTTATTGGGATGCTGGCGTGTTTCTTTAGGGCACATGCCAACTTTTTGCGGCGGGTTAAAGAGTTCCGCTTACGTGTAATGTCCGCGGCCATGGTTGCGGCTGTTACGGGCTTCTTGATACAGGGGGTTTTTGATTACGCTTTCTATAATTATCGCGTGATGCTTGCGTTTTTCTTGTTTTTGGGTATAAGCATAGCATTTACACGAATTTCTGCCCCAGTTGCCGAGTTTACAGCAAAAAAAGACTCCCCTCCACGAGTTAGCGAGTGGGTTACAGGTTACCATGACTAAAATACTACACATCTTATCAGACAAAAACAGAGGCGGGGCTGGTGACCAAGTACTAGCACTTATACAAGCGTCAAACACGCAAGACTTTGCAATGGAAGTGCTTGTCCCGGAAAACTCCTTTGTAGCGCCGCTGCTTGCCAAGCGGGGAATAACCTATTACGAGGCACCCCATATCGCAGACAGGTCATTCTCACTTGCGGGTGTTAAAGCGCTGCATAAGCTGATTAAGCAAATAAAGCCAGACATTGTGCATACACACGGCTCGCTTGCTGGGCGGATAGCGGCCCGGCTCAACCGCGCAAAGGTCGTACACACCAGGCATAGTGTGTTCCCTGTGGCGGCGTGGCGTAAGCGCTTTCCTATGAAGCAGATTTCGGGACTTATAAACAACGTGTTAAGCAACCGGGTAATTGCAGTTTCGCCAGCAGCCAAGGAAAACCTTGTAGACTTGGGCACCGCACATGCCAAAATACACACAATATACAACGGCACCCCACCCGCGCAAAGCACAACCCCTCACGAGACCCAAGCGCTAAAAGCAAAGTATGATATCCCCCCCGGCACATTTACACTAGCAATAATGGCACGGCTTACGGAAGTTAAAGGCCACGACTATATACTAGACGCGGCAAAAGCCGTACCAGATGTACTAGTCCTTATAGCTGGCAAAGGCGACAGGCAAACGCATTTAGAAGAACGGATAACAAACGAAAATATCACCAACGCGCGGATGCTTGGCTTTATAGAAGAAGTTGACGAGATAGTAGCAATATCGGATGCACTACTTAACGCATCATTCGGCACAGAAGCATCGTCTATGGCGCTGATTTTGGGCATGAGTGCTGGCAAACCGGCTATTGTTTCGGACTATGGCGGCAACCCATATCTTGTACAGGGCGGCGTTAACGGGCTGGTATTCGAATCTCGCGACGCGCTGGCATTGGCAAAGGCAATATACCGGCTAAAGTCCAGCCCCGACCTGTATACACAGCTCTCCCAAGGCGCAATACGCACTTATAACGAGAAATTTACAGACAAAAAAATGGCCTCTGACACACAGGCTGTATATATACAAATAACCACGAGGTGAGACATCATGAGAAAATATCGGCTTTTTGGCATCATCAACCCTATTGACGTGTTGCTACTTATAGCGGTTGTTGCGTTGGTGTGGGGGGCATATTTACTAGCTAGGCCCCAAGCCGTAGCCGCAGATGGCGGGCGCTTGATACGCTATACTTTCGAGCTTGGGGAGCGCCCCGCAGGCTTTTACCAAAGCATCGAACCTGGCGCGCCCGCATATTATGGCAACCAAAACTGGTGGATTGGTACGGTAGTAGGAGCTTACTCGCGCCCATTTATGGCAGATGCCCCCGACGAGGCGGCAGGTATAATACGGCGCGTACCGGTAGCAGGGCTAGAGTTTACCTACATCGTCATAGAGGCTTGGGCAGATATAAGCGACTCGGCTACACTCATAGGGGATTTTTGGGTGGCGGTAAACAGGCAAGTGCCTGTACGGTCCCGCGATTTTGCAGGTATTGGGTTTATAACAGGTTTGGAATTGGTGGAGGGTAACAATGATTGATAATCAAGGAAAAATCCGCGGGCGGGTAAGCATAATTGATATTATTATTGTTCTTGTTGTGCTGGCACTTGTTGCAGGGTTTGTGTACAGGCGTGCAACACCACATATATCAGACATAATACGCGGGGAGACACCGTTCTATGTGACTTTTGAAGTCAACCGTATTAGAAGTGTCATTGCGGAGGATTCTGTCGTTGTTGGGGACAAAGTATTTAGGCAACATGCAACACGCCAGGCACTGGGCACAATTGTGAATATAGAGCATATGCCCGCAACAGAAGTAATGATGCGGACAGACGGCACAGCTATACTTGCAACAATGGAAGAACGTTACTCCCTACGCATCACAATCCAAGCCACCGGGAGTATTACCAACTCCGGCTTCTTTGTTAACGGCAACGACCATCTATCCCCCGGCGGCGAGGTTGCAATTATAAACAACCGGTTTATCTTCCCGCTAGCACGGGTTTACTATGTAGGGACAGAGCGGCCACAATGACGCGGCTTTCTATTGGGGGTACAAAAACTTATAAGCGTACGGTTATACGCTTAGTAGGGGCACCGGCCATTATTGTGCTTGGGCTGGTTTTGCTGCTTGCAGCAAGCCGGTTTCCTAGTTTTGCGACTTGGTATGCTGCACATGTTTATCCTGTTTTCCCCCATACTATTGGCCGGTTTTGGGGCTTGTTCCCATTTTCGGGGTTTGAGATTTTGGTGCTGGCATTGGCAATATATATTGTAGTTGATATTGTGCGTGTTATCGTGGGCTATATAAAGTCCCGTAGGCATTCGTTTATATATTGGAGCGAAACCGCAAGCACAAGCTCACGTATCAAGTCCATGGCGCTTCGCCTTCTATACTCGTTGGCGGCGCTTTTTTTGATGTTTGTGCTTACTACAGGCATCAATTATAACCGCGAGTCATTTGCCTACCACACAGGCATCACAATCCAAGACTCAACAATATATGAACTAGAGCAACTGTATATGCTACTCATAGCCAGGGCAGAAATACTATCGAACGAAATAGAAACAGACGAACACGGCCGCTTCCTGCTAAAGCGTGAAGGCATACACGAGTACGCACGGCAGTCTATGCATGAGCTAAACAGTTTATATGGCGGGCTTGGTACGTACTTTGTACGTGCAAAAGCCCCAATGTTTTCGCGTGTGCTTTCGAATATGAATATAGGCGGCTTCTTCTCCCCATGGACATTAGAGGCCCACTTCAATGGTGACATGCCGGGCCAAAGCATCCCATTTGTTATAAACCACGAGCTGGCACATGCAGCAGGGCACATGCGCGAAGACGAAGCCAACTTTATCGCATACCTGGCTAGTAATATTTCGGGAAATGTAGACTTTAGGTATAGTGCCACCTATATTGCCATAAGCTATGTACTCAACGACTTGCGCCGCGCTGTAAGCGCGGACAGATATCGCGAGCTTTTTGCAAAACTGCCAGCGCAAGTGCAGCGTGACTTTGCCGCTGCCCGCGAGTATTGGCAAAGCTTCCAGGGCCGGGCCGCAGATATATCTACCCGCACCAATGACCTTTATTTACGCCTCAACCAGCAGCAAGATGGGGTGCTTAGTTATGGGCGTATGGTTGCATTACTGCTGGCATATTACCGCGAGGCAGGGTTGTTAGATGTGACATAAACGTCGAAAATATTGTAATAAACCTGTAATAAACAAAATAGGAACATCCCATATACAACAGCGTTTTATTGGCTGAACGGCAAAAAATATAAGCGAGTGATTCGCAAAGAAAGAGTGATTAATATGAAAAGAAAAACAATCGTTGCCATTATGATGGCAGCAGTAATGGCCCTTAGCCCCATATTGGCACTGGCACAAGATGATTATACGCCAGAGGGCGCAACCGAGGTAACCGCACTGTTTAATCTAGTAGACCCAGACGGCCCTGGGGACGAGTTTGCCATGCAAAGCGAAGACGGCGAGCTAGTGATTAATATCACCAACGACACCCCAGTATACTTCGAAGACTACGTACCCCTAAGCGAAGATTGCGAAGACTGTGAAGAACTAACAAAAAACGCACGCGAAGTACTATTTGGCCGCACCCTGGCAGAAGTACTAGACAACAGAAACCTGCGCGTTGTGTTCGAAGACAGTTACCATATAGAGCCTATTAGCATAACAATATTGTTTGAAAGTATTGTTACGTTGCCAGAAACAATAAACGGCGACCTGGATTTGGGCGACTATGACGAAGTTGTATATGACTACGGCCATGACTATGACCTAGAATCAAACGACCCATTAATATTAAACGGCGAGCTGGTAGTAAACGGCGAAATTATCGTAAATGCACCCGCACCATTTGTAACAGACAACAATATAGTAATGGTTCCCTTGAGGGTAGTTGCTGAGGCTCTGGGCTATGACGTAACATGGAATGGCTACCTGCGTAGTGTGCAGCTTGGCGTTGGCATACACCTTTGGATTGGCGGTTACGAAGTCCACATAGGCAGGATGGCCCCAATAGAGATTTCTGCAGCCCCAGTACTTGTAAACAATTTAACATTTGTACCGCTGGATTTCTTCCGCAATATCCTTAACCAGACCGCATATGCATTTGAAGGACAAGTTGTGATTGAAACGTATTCGGATATGGCGTAATACCAATTCCACATTAAATCTATAGCGTAATTAATAAAACAGTCCGACCAAGTCAAAAGCAGCGTGTGATTCAACGCTTTTGGGCTTGGTTGGACTGTTTTAATTTGCTACAATTCGTAATAACGCCAAGTTGCCCTTCATAAGCATATAAAATATATTAGATGCTTCATTGGCATACTTTAGGGCGGGTTTATACATTCCTTTTTCTTCGTAATGTTTGCTTAGCCAGTCAAAGCATTTCATTACAACTGTGCACATGCCGTATTCATGTAATGCTGGGATGGCTGTCCATACCATGTAGTCAGCAGATGCCTTGTCGTCTAGTGTGACAGAATGCTTTAACGCATGCAGCCATTCATACCACAACGTACCCTTAGCAACCAGGGGTATGCACTTGTTTAGGCATTCTATGGCTTTATCTGTCTTGTTGTACTCGCGAAAAAACGTAGCTGCATAACATAGGTACTCTACATATGATTCGTCGTTTTTATTGCAGTAGTGGGATGCTTTATTCAAGTTTTCATGTGCTTTGTCGTAGTCTCCAGCTTCATGAAACACCTTGCCCAGGCTAAAATATATTTCATAAAGTGTTGGGTTATCGTCGCTTTTATTATTGGTTACATATTCGCGGCAGTCGTTAAGCATCTGTATGGCTTTGTTGGTTTTACCTATTTTGCTGTACCCAATTGCTAAGAGCTTTTGCGTGGCAAAACCAAGCCTCACACTTGCCAAATCATATTTGTATACCTGAAATTTTTCAAAATTCATGACCGCAAGATAAGGATAGCCACAATTTATAAGGCAGCTCCCAATATTGTAATAAAGTGCCCTGTCATTCACATGCAACCGGTTGCCAACGGCCTCTGCCTTGAAATACATAGCCAATGCCTGCTTATACCGCCACTGCGTATGATAACAAAACCCGCATAAACAGTAATACCAGTACAATAATTCACCATCAAGCCCATCTTCCATCTTGCTCAAAGCCACAAAAAGCCTGTCGTATTCATCTTTTTTGCCTAGCCTGAAATAGTACTTTGTACAAAACAAATCAAACAGGGTTTGCAAACCCGTGTCATACGACCATCTCACACGCCTGGCCAGTATGTGATACAGCTCGGCTGCCAGCTTTATATCACCATATGTGACTGTGTCGTTCCATGCGCGCAGCTCGTTTTTCATTGCTTCTACTTCGCTATCCGTTATTGGGACATCTGTCATATGCGTTTCTTGCCTAAACGCAATAAGGACATCTGCCGAGACAGGGCACCTTCCGTTTTCGTAGTTTCCTATCAAAGACGAGCTATAACCCATGGCAATTGCCAGGTCTAGCTGGGTCTTTTTTAGTGCAACTCTAATACGCGCCATTTTTGCCCCTGGTATCAACGTCTTTGTCATTAGCATACATACCTTTCGCAATGCAGAATATTGTCGCACGTCAACATATAATGCAATCTCATGTCTTACTATGCGTATTATATAAAATCAATGGCAAAGTGCAATATGTCTAAAAAATAATTTTGTATTCGCAAACAATAAACAAAATATGCAGCTCGCAGTAAGAGTCAAAATGCATAACTATGCGTACTATAGCAACCATATGATGCATATAAGATATGCCGAATTGTAGAACAACAGCAATTCACCTTTAAATTTGCATTTATCCCAAGGAGGACAAAAAATGGCTAAATCACAAGAAAAAAGAAACGAAAAGGCACGCACAGACACCATAGTAGGCAAGAACATCCGCAACACAAGAAAGGCACGCAAGATATCCATGACAGAGATGGCACATTTACTAGATGTTAGCCCATCGCATATGGGTTTACTTGAGCGCGGCGAACGTGGAGTAACGGCAGTCAACCTTGCCAGGTTAAAGAGTATATTTGATGTACCGCTAGATACCTTATTTGGTGACTCGTCTACAGACATCCTCACACACCCCGATTCAGATGCCCAAGCATACCGGCTCAAGATAAACAGCATCCTAAGCAAGTTATCTGTCCGCAACTTGGAGGTTGTTGTATGCCTAGTAAGTGAGTTGAGCAAAGATAAAAATAGCGAAGTATAACAGCACCCCCCAAGCTATACACAAACATAAAAATAGCCCCCTCTAGAAAACCAAATCCAGAGGGGGCCAATTTATTGTTGTCTTACATATTAAGAAGTTGAATAAAGCGTTTTACTTCCGCACTTCGCTACCTTCAAAAATAAGTGCAATGGTCCCAGGGCCTGTATGCGCGCCAATTACCGGGCCTATATCGTTAACCAAAAATGATGTATATCCATATTTTTTGGTAATCATGTCTTGCATCTGCTTGGCGTAGTCGGGTACATCGCTGTGGGCAATATATATCGGCCCGTATTTGGGGTCGTATTTAGCTTCATCCAGCTTGCTGGATATATAGTCAAAAGCCTTTTCGCGGCCGCGAGCCTTGTGCAGTGGCACTAGTTTACCTTCTGCTGTTATGGCAATAACGGGCTTGACGCTAAGCATCGTACCAAAGAAAGCCGCTGCACCAGAAACACGCCCACCGCGCCTCATATGATGCAAGTCGTCGGCCATTACCCAGTGGTGCAAACGCTGTACTACGTCTTCTACATAGGCGGCGGCTTCGTCTAGGCTTTTGCCTTCGTTTTGGGCCTTTACGGCACCAATGCCAAGTAGCCCAATCCCCATAGACGCAGCCTTGGAGTCTATGGTTATAATCGTACGCTCTGGATATTTTTCGCTTAGTTCCCGGGCGGCCAGTTGACTCATTTCAAAGCTTTTGCTTAGCATGGATGACAAGCAAATGTATAGTATGTCTTTACCTTCTTGCAAAAATGGTTCCCAAACTTCTACATACCGTTGGGGCGTGATTTGCGTGGTACTGGCCATCTTGCCAGCCCTTAATGCGTCATAAAAGTCTTTTTTAGACTGGTCCCGGTAGTCTAGATGGTTGTAATATTCCGTGCCGTCCAAGTTATAGATGTAAGGGATTATAACAATCCCTTCTGCCATAGCCGGCGTTAGGTCACCACAGGAATCGGACACTACTACATAATTGTTGCTCATGAGATTACCCCCTTCGTTTTAACCAAGTAAAAAACTATTGGTTTCATAGATACAATATATACAAAAAATGGACGCAAGTAAAGACAAGTGTGATATTATGTAAAAGCAAGTACAATATCCTCACATCAAGATTTAAACATCCTTTTAATTTTGAGCCTATCCAGCGCCACCGCAATCACAAAATAGGCAACAATACTTCCAACCCCTTGCACAAGCAAGCCAGGAAGTGCCGCTACCCCACCACCAAAACCACCAAACAAAATCATGTTAGCAAAAAAATATAACACGGTATTTATCCCCGCCGCCGCAAAAGGTGCCACCCGGTTGCGCAGCGGCCCCAAAATAGTATCTCCACGGCTAGTAAAACACAGTGCCATAATCGGCTTAATAACAATAGTAAACGGGAACCATATAGCGCCACCCTCTGCCGCAAGGTTAAAAAGCCCCGGCCCAAGTGCCGCAACAAACAAGTTAAACGGAAACGGCAATAGCGCCGCCGCAACAAAAATCAACGAATCGCCAAAATGAATAAACCCCCCAAACCCATTGGGCAACCTAAAAAAATAAATCATCAAAAATATAATTGCGATAAATGTAGCAGACCGCACAAGCGTATATATATTGGTGCGCAAAGCGCCACCCCTTTCAATAAACTTCATGTGTAATAATTAAAGCCCACATACATACAACCCGGAGGCGCATATGAACCTAAAAGACCCTGCACTATACCTTAATCGCGAGCTTAGCTGGCTAGACTTTAACCAGCGCGTACTAGAAGAAGCCCAAGACAAAACACTCCCGCTAATGGAAAGGCTAAAATTCTTATCTATTACAGCTTCCAACCTAGACGAGTTTTTCATGGTACGAGTAGCGTCTCTACTGCGCAAGGAAAACGCCGCACCAGATGCCTCCGGCCTTACGCCGGAAGCCCAGCTAACCGCCATATCACAGCACATACATGACGTAGTAGCACGGCAATATAGCTGTTTTACGCGTAGCCTCATCCCCGCAATGGAAAAAGAAGGCATACGCCTGCTAACATACGAACAGCTAGACCCGATACAGCAGGCCTACGTAGACAAATATTTCAACGATGTACTATACCAAGTATTAACCCCCATGGCTATAGACAAGAGCCGCCCGTTCCCCAACCTAAACAACCGTACAATCAACTTGTTTATAGAACTAGCGACAGACGAAACCATGCCCGTACGCACAGTAGAATGGGTAGAAGAAGAAGGCCGCTGGCGTATAGTAGAAGATAGCGGGCACGGCCCGTTGTATGCGTTAATGCAGGTACCAACCATTATGCCACGTATTGTTAAGCTACCCTCGCCAGAAGGGCAGCATCATTATATCCTACTAGAAAATATAATCATGGCCCATATAGGCCGGCTGTTTCTTGGGCACACGGTGACCCGTACCAGCCTATTGCGCGTCACACGCAACTCCGAATATACAATAGACGAAGACGACTCTAACGACTTACTAGACGAGCTGGCCCGCTCCATAAAAGACAGGCGCTGGGGCTACCCTGTGCGCGTAGAAATTTCTAAGGGTATAAGTAAGCCTGGGCTTAAACTTCTAATAAAAACCCTTAACCTTACAACAGATAAAATCTACGAAATAAACGGTCCGCTAGACCTTACCGCCTGGATGACATTTGCCGCTTCCAAAGAGTTTGCGCATCTTAGAAATGTGCCGTGGCCCCCGGTACAGCCTTCTGATTTTCTTAACCAGCCATGTATGTTCGATGTAATTAAGAAAAAGGACGTACTTGTGCACCATCCTTATATGTCGTTTGATTCTGTTGTAAGGTTTGTGCAAGAAGCTGCCGCCTGCCCCAATGTGTTGGCCATTAAGCAGACCCTGTACCGTGTATCTGGGCAGTCACCAATAATAAGCGCCCTAATCCAGGCCGCCGAAAACGGTAAAGAAGTAAGCGTACTGGTAGAGCTAAAGGCCAGGTTTGACGAAGAAAACAATATTAACTGGGCCAAGCTCTTAGAAAAATCCGGCGTGCACGTCGTGTATGGGCTGGTAGGGCTAAAAACTCACTGCAAGGTCTGCTTAGTAGTGCGCCGCGAAGACGACGCAATACGCAGGTACATGCACCTAAGCACAGGCAACTACAACGAGGCTACCGCCAAGATATATACTGATATTGGCCTATTTACATGTAGGGATGCTTTTGGGCAAGACGCATCCAATTTGTTCAATGTACTAACAGGCTACTCAAAGGCCACAGACTGGCACAAGTTTGCAGTAGCGCCAGGCAACCTGCGCTCCACTTTCTTACGACTTGTAAAGGAAGAAATGCTGTTTGCCGAGCGCGGCCAAAAGGCTGAAATCACAGCCAAAATGAACTCGCTGTCAGATGTGGAGATGATACAGGCCCTGTATAAAGCATCTGCTGCCGGTGTACGCATCCGCTTGTTAGTACGGGGCATATGCTGCCTACGCGCGGGCATTCCCGGAATCAGCGAAAACATAAGCGTCTCCAGCATTGTTGACCGGTATCTAGAACATAACAGGATTTTTGTTTTTGGCGGCGGTGGGCAAACCAAGGTATACCTCTCCAGTGCAGATTGGATGACACGCAACCTTGACAGGCGGGTAGAGGTGCTTTTTCCTATAGAAGATGCCGACTTACAAGCAGAGCTGATAGGCCAGCTAGAAATTTCTTTTGCCGATAACGTAAAACGTCAGGAACAAATGCCAGATGGCAGTTATCAAAGGCCGGGTAGGCGTGGCCGTACGGCTGTCCAGTCGCAGTTTGAACATCATAAACGGGCAGAAGAAAGTACTGTAGAGGCCTCACAAAAAATGCTATAATATCCGCTATATAGTCGTTATACGACCATATAAACAGATCATGATTTTAATTAAAGGGGGAACACAATGGTATCAATCAAAGACAAGCTATCCCAGGCCATGCAAGAAGCCAAGCGCTTGGGCGCAGACTACGCAGACATACGGTTAAAGGATATCCGCACGGAGTCCTTATCTGTAGAAAACGGCGTGCTGTCTGTTGCAGTAACTAACCGTAGCCAGGGCTACGGCATACGGGTGTATGTAGGCGGCTCAATGGGCTTTGCAGCCTCCGGCGATATGGACAAGTTTACAGAGACGGTCCAAGAAGCCTATGCCACAGCCCGTGCAAGCCTGACCCTGCAAGCCCAAAAAGCACAGCTTTCCGCCAAAGAGCCGGCAACAGCCACGTACTCAACACCGGTTGTGACAGATCCATTCACTGTGCCCCTGGCAGACAAGCTTGCCCTGCTGACCCAGTGCTACGAGAAAGTCAAAGCAGTACCAGGCATAAGCTACAGCACCCTAGGGCTAGACTTCCGCAAAGACGATGTTTTCTATGCAGACACAGACGGCAGTTATATAAACCAAAATTTCTGCCAATGCACAGGCCAGATAAACGTGCTGGCCAGGTCAGACTCTGACAACCAGCGCCGCAGTTACATTAACGTAATCCGCGGCGGGTTTGAGACAATACTTGACCTAAAAATGCCGGAAATCACTGCCCGCCTGGCAAACGAGGTTGTAGAGCTTATTAACGCCCCAGAGTGCCCAAGCGGTGAGTTTGACTTGGTTATAAACCCTAACCAGTTGTTCCTGCAAATCCACGAAAGTGTTGGCCACCCTACAGAGCTTGACCGTGTACTGGGTAGCGAAGCAGCCTTCGCGGGCCGCAGTTTCTTAGAGCCAGGCGACCTTGCAAAACCCCTTATCTACGGCTCTGAGCATGTAACCCTTGTAGCCGATGCAACCTGTGAAAAAGGCCTTGGGACCTTTGCCTATGACGATGAAGGCGTGCCCGCACAGTGCATAACATTGGTAGACAAAGGCAAGTTTACCGCCTTCCAAACCTCCCGTGACAACGCGCCCATAATAGGGCAAGCCAGCAGCGGAGGTGGGTTGTCTGACGGTTGGCGCAACCTGCCAATTGTGCGCATGACCAACATCAACCTGCTTCCTGGAAGCGGGACACCTTGTGAGCTTATTGCGGGCATAGAGTACGGTTTCTTGCTAGACCAAAACAAAAGCTGGAGTATAGATGACCTTCGTGTCAACTTCCAATTTGCTTGCGAAGTGGCCTACGAAATCAAAGACGGCAAGCTAACTGGCCGCAAGTTTAAAAACCCAATCTATGCTGGCAAAACCACAGAGTTTTGGGCCAGTTGCGACGGTGTTGCCGGGCCAGAGCATTGGCAACTAATAGGTGTACCCAACTGCGGCAAGGGTCAGCCCATGCAAATGATGCGTGTATCACATGGTTCTGCACCGGCCAGGTTTAGAAAAGTGAAAGTAGGTGTGTCCGATGTTAAATAAAAACGAATCAAAGGCCATAATAGACAAACTAGTATCTTACACAAAGCACTACGCCACTGTAAATATTTCAAGCGGCACCACGGGCACAACCCGCTTTGCCAACTCCGAAATAAGCCAAAACATCACCATAACAGATGCTGTCGTAAGCGTTACTTTGTATAACGGCAAAAAAGAAGTCACAACCTCTACCAATGTACTAACAGACGACGGCCTAAAGCAGTTGGTCAAAGATGCAGAAGCCATGCTGGCCCACGTACCAGACGGGGAATATGAAGCCTTTAAAATGTCTACCGCGCCCGTACAAGAACGCGAAAGCACAGGGGAGTTAGCCACCGCTTTTGACGTAAATGGTCGTGCACAGTATGTAAAAGAGGGGATGAGCCACGTAGCCAGCGGCTTTACTGCCGCAGGTGCGCTAGAGCTTCTACGCAGGGCATCGGCTGTGGGTGACAGTCACGGGGCTTTCCGTAACGCGGCATACGACCAGGTAAGCTTTAACACAGTCATAACCCATGCAGACGGTACAGCAGGCGCTGGCGAATGTCATTCTTATACCACCACACCAGATGTCATAAGCGAGTTTAAAAAAGCACAAGCCACTGCAAAGGCCGCCATGGGCGCAGTTAGTCCAGAGCTTGGCGCGCACACTGTTGTGCTTTCGCCGCTGGCCTTTGGCACGCTGGTGAGCTATATGAGCTATATGTTGGGAGCAGGTGCTGTAGATACCGGTATGAGCTTTGCCACAGGCAAGCTAGGGCAAAAGTTTTTTGGGGAGAATTTCACATTGACAGACGATGTTAACTGCCCGCACTCCCGGCCCATGTTCTTCGACTATGAGGGTACACCGCGCCAAAGTCTTACGCTTATAGATAAGGGTGTGGTTTCTGCATTCCTTTATGACAATAAGCTGGCATCTAAGCAAAAGGCTGCCAACACTGGCCATGCCGTTACCAACAAGGGACGCGGCGGTTATGCGGCCAATTTGCAAATTGCTGGTGGCGATATGTCTTTGGATGAGATTATCGCATCTACCAAGAAGGGTATATTTATTAACGAGTTCCACTATACCAATTTTGTAAACCCGCGCAATTTGCAACTCACAGGGCTAACCCGTAACGGCACATTCTTGATAGAAGATGGCAAGCTTACCACACCCATATCCACAGTGCGCTTTACAGAAGGCCTACTAGATGCCTTCAACGCAATCACCGCTATATCCAAAGAGCGTACAAAGATAGATGGCATGGGCCTAATGTTAGCACCGGCCGCACGTATTGAAAATTTCCATTTTACTAGTAAGCCTTGATGCAGTTTAATTACAAGCAAAAAGCCTCTTTGCGGTACTTGCCGCAGAGAGGCTTTTTACATATCACAGTCAAATACAATTGTTATATTTACCAACGTTGACCGTTTACTGTAATCCTGCCAGATGTGGTTCTTAGGCTCATACGGCTTTCGTCGGTTACACCAGAGATAGTAACACTTCCAGAAGATGCCCTGCAATATATCTGCCCGCCAACCCTAGAGTTTTCTAGGGAAATACGGCCAGATGTTGATTCCATTGAAACATTGTTTACAACGTCTACATTATTAGCCGTTAGTCTGCCAGAAGATGCATTCATATAAAGGCTGCCGCTTACATCAAGCCCATTGGCTCTAATTCCGCCAGATGTGGACCTTGCGGTAAAATCCCCGGCGGTTGTGCCGCTATTCTCTATATCAATACTCCCGCTTGATGTTCTTATAGATGCATTGCCTGTGGTGGTATTGTTTAACGTTACCCTTCCGGATGTTGCTTCTGCAGAAAGCCTTCCTGCCACAGTAACGCAGCATATATTAATCCTGCCTGAGGATGAGTTAAAGCCCATGTCACCGGCTGCGGTAAGGCCGTTTGCCCGTATACCCCCAGATGTTGACCTAACAGCAAAATCACCTGTGGCCGCAATAAGGTCATAAATGTTTATACTGCCACTTGAAGTCCTGATTTCTATTGTGTTGGCAGTAAAATTTTCTGCCTGTACGCGGCCGCTTGATGCGCGTATATTGGCGTTGGTCGCGAGACGGTTTTCATTTTCGTTGTTGCCACGGATATCTATCCTGCCGCTGGATGTAGAAATATCCATATTACTAAACGCGCCGTCTACATTTTGGGGGACAAATACGGTAACAACACTCCTTTGGTTGGAGTTATTTATATTGATGATGCCAACGTTGATTCTTGTTTCTTCGGTGATGGTAAGCCGTGTACCGTTGTGACTAAATTCATAAACAGGGCGGACATAATCACCCCTGGTTGGCGGTGTAAACACAACCAAAAAATCTGGTTGGTTGTGGGTTTCTACTACCACAGCGCTATGAGCGAGTCCTATATCAAGGGTAATACCAGTTTGAGAGAAACGTATCCCCTCGGCTGGGATGCCCCTGCCATCTGCAAGTGCTGTTAGTGTACCTGAAATAATTGCTACCCTGTTAATCCCCCGTGCAACAAAACTGCTAACAATGGTTATACCAACCAGCAATAAAAATATCACCAATATAATGACAGGGGCGTTGCGCCTCCGCCTTGGCCCATAGTGATACCCATGGCCTGGGTAGTACTGTGGCTGATGGGAGTTGTTGTTTTGATTGTTATTTTCCTCGGCATTTTGCCCTGGGTTTGCCCAACTTGGGAAGTCGTTGCTTCTGTTATCATTGTTATTTTCCATGTGTGTCCTCCTTGAATTTTAATTCCATCTATAACTACGCTATTAATGGTTGTGTGTCTGACATTGCAGCGGTGGTGCGTTGTTATTAGCGGCTTTTTGTGGTATATTTTGCGAAGCAATAACTGTTTGATAGACAATTATATAAAGGGAGACGATGACATGAATCAAAACCCACCGCCTCGCGGCCCCCAAAATCCATATGACCCATTCAACGATGCCGAGAAAAATAATGATTTGGGCTTAGAACAAACGCAAAACCAACAAGGTCACATCCCCACCCCGCCCGATGGCTATGGTCATGGCCCGGCTGGGCATATGCCGGGTGGCTACCCACCGCCGGGTCCAGGCCCAGGCCCTGGGATGCCAATGCCACCAGGACCAGGGCCTGGGCATTACCCACACCCCTACCCTGGGTATGTTAACCCCCAAGATACAGCGGTAATGTCTACCAAGGACTGGCTGCTGGTGTTCCTGATTTTTCTCATACCATGTGTTAACATAATAATGTTGTTTGTATGGGCTTTCTCTGGCAACGGAAACCACAACAGGCGCAATTAT
This sequence comes from Defluviitaleaceae bacterium, assembly GCA_009785605.1. Taxonomy (GTDB): domain Bacteria; phylum Bacillota; class Clostridia; order Lachnospirales; family WQUN01; genus WRAN01. Next base: position 29,968 of record WQVY01000006.1, read on the forward strand.
GCACGGGCGTATCTTATCTTTATTGCGATTATTATAGGTTTATATCTCCTGGCAATTATATTCTTTGGTGCTATTATGGCAAATATGTTTAATATCTGGTAGTTACATTTGTCATGACTCTACTACTGATATCTGATAACTTAAGGGCTTGTGTGCTCCCCCGCGTGGGATTACACAAGCCCTTTTTGTTTATGTAAACACCCTTAAAGAATAATACTTTCTACAGATGGCAAGAATCAGGAAAAACCTTTTTGAGGAGAGAGTGTGAAACATCCGCGAAGCGGATTTTCATACCAACCTATTTGTTCCGCCGACGAAGGAGGCATGAATTAAATTATGAACAAACATCTGATGAAAGTCATGGACGGTAACGAAGCCGCCGCATATGTATCCTACGCTTTTACGGAAGTTGCTGCAATCTATCCCATAACACCATCATCCAATATGGCAGAGTTTTGCGACGAATGGGCCGCAGAAGGCAAGAAAAACATCTTCGATCAACCCTTGCAGGTAGTTGAAATGCAGTCCGAAGCTGGAGCTGCAGGTACAATGCATGGCTCGTTGCAGGCAGGGGCGCTTACCACATCTTACACAGCCAGCCAGGGGCTGCTTTTGATGATACCCAACATGTACAAGATGGCTGGCGAGCTGTTGCCTGGGGTGCTTCATGTGAGTGCCAGGGCCGTGGCCAGCCAGGCCCTGTCTATATTTGGGGACCATTCTGATGTTATGGCTTGCCGCCAAACCGGCTTTGCAATGCTGGCCTCTAGCAGTGTGCAGCAGGTCATGCACCTGGCGCCGGTTGCACACTTAGCCGCAATAAAAGCTCGTGTGCCGTTTTTGCATTTTTTTGACGGCTTCCGCACATCCCATGAAGCACAAAAAATTGAAGTACTGGACTATGATGATTTTAATAAAATGGTAGACCATGAAGCAATTGCAAGCTTCCGCGCTAGGGCCTTAAACCCAGAGCACCCTGTACTGCGGGGCACAGCCCAAAACCCGGATATTTTCTTCCAAGCCAGGGAGGCCAGCAACCCGTTTTACCACGCTGTGCCTGGCATTGTGGAAGATTATATGAACGCTATTAACAAGCTAACCGGCTGCAACTATGGGTTGTTTAATTACCACGGTGCACCGGACGCTACACGTGTGATTATTGCAATGGGTTCCTCCTGCGAAGCCATAGAAGAAACTGTAGACTATATGAATGCCAAAGGCGAGAAAGTAGGCTTAGTAACCGTACACCTTTACCGCCCATTCTCTGCAGAGCATTTTTTGCAGGTGCTGCCAGCATCTGTTAAGAAAATTGCGGTACTGGACCGTACCAAAGAGCCCGGAGCATTGGGCGAGCCATTGTACCAAGATGTATGTACGGTTTTTATGGAAAAAGGCGGCGAAGTGCCTGTGATTGTGGGCGGGCGTTATGGCCTTGGCTCTAAGGACTTTTTTCCGTCGCAAATTGTTGCTGTGTTTGAGCATTTGAATCAGGACAGGCCTAAGAATCATTTTACTGTGGGTATCAACGATGACGTAACCAATACATCGCTGAATGTTGGCGAATATCTTGACCTTGTACCAGAGGGCACCTACTCCGCTAAATTTTGGGGTATAGGCTCTGACGGTACGGTTGGCGCGAATAAGAACTCAATATCAATAATAGGCGGCAATACCGACATGTATGCCCAGGCGTATTTCTCATATGACTCCAAAAAGTCTGGTGGTATAACACAAAGCCACTTGCGGTTTGGCAAGGAGCCTATACGCTCTACGTACTTGGTAAAAGCCGCTAACTTTGTGGCATGTCATAACCCTTCTTATGTAGATAAATACGACATGCTAAGTGACCTAAAGCCCGGTGGTATTTTTCTTTTAAATTGCTCTTGGAAGGATGATGAGCTTGAAAGTAAACTTCCCGCGTCTCTTAGGCGCGAGCTTGCTGCAAAAAATATTAAGCTATATGTAATAGATGCTACATCCCTTGCCGTAAGCATTGGCTTGGGACGGCGCATAAACTCTGTCTTGCAAGCCGCTTTCTTCAAACTCACAGGCATCATACCTATAGCTGAAGCTGTGAAGCATATGAAAGAAGCCATAGAGGCAACCTATGGCCGGCTTGGTGAAAATGTCGTAAACATGAACTACGAATCCGTCGACGCTGGTATAAAAGAAGTGCGCGAAGTCAAAGTCCCATCCCACTGGGCCAATGCAACGGACTCAGCCAGTACTGCCTGTAACAATGCAGTATTACCGCCTTTTGTACGCGATTTTGCTATGCCCATTAATGCCCTAAAAGGAGAATATATCCCCGTATCTGCCTTTAAAGACCGCGAAGACGGCACATTCGAGCAAGGCACATCCGCCTACGAAAAACGTGGCGTGGCCGTGGATGTACCCAAGTGGATACCAGAAAATTGTATTCAGTGTAATAGATGTTCATATGTATGCCCACATGCCACAATAAGGCCGTTTTTATTAACAGACACAGAAGCAGAAACTGCCCCAGCCGGTATGGAGACAAAGACCTGTGCAGTCAAAGGCGCAGACCATTTCCAGTACCGCATACAAGTGTCCCCTTTGGACTGTTATGGTTGCGGTGTGTGTGCAGTAGAGTGCCCAACCAAGAAAAAGGCCTTGGAAATGGAACCATTTGCACAAAGCATAGCCTCAGAAATAGCCAACTGGAATTATTGCATTTCGCTTGAGCATAAACCCAACCCAGACAATAAGGCAACTGTACGCGGCAGCCAGTTTGAGGTACCACTGTTGGAATTTTCGGGTGCGTGCGCTGGTTGTGGCGAAACACCGTATACCAAGCTTATCACCCAATTGTACGGCGACCGTTTGTATATTGGCAATGCCACCGGCTGCTCGTCTATATGGGGTGGCAGTGCACCTTCGACCCCATATACAACTAACGCCAAAGGCCAAGGACCGACTTGGGCTAACTCACTATTTGAAGACAATGCAGAGTTTGTACTTGGCTTTCAGTTGGCCATAAAGCAACGCCGCAGCAAGCTGGCAGATGTTATTAGCGAAATAGTAAACCATAAACTACCCGAGCAATGCGAAGTCATGAGCGAACTACAAACCGCCAGCAAAGAGTGGCTAAACAATTACAACGATGGCGAAAAATCCAAAACAGCATCCGAACGCTTGCGAAAAGCGAATACTGCAGCATATAGCATGTGTGGAGACTGCGGATGCGAGTGGGACAGCCTATACCGTCATATCCAAAGCGAAGATGACATGCTTGTCAAAAAATCCGTCTGGGCTTTTGGCGGCGACGGCTGGTCATATGATATTGGCTATGGCGGGCTTGACCATGTAATAGCCTCCGGCGAAGATGTTAACCTACTGGTAATGGATACAGAGGTCTACTCCAACACCGGCGGCCAATCTTCTAAAGCGTCCCCCACCGCCTCTGTGGCTAAGTTTACAACATCCGGTAAGAAAGTAGGCAAAAAAGACCTTGGGCAAATGGCGATGGCCTACGGCACAGTGTATGTGGCTCAAATTGCTATGGGCGCGGACTATAACCAGACAATAAAAGCCATCCAAGAAGCGGAAGCTTTCCCTGGCCCATCTGTAGTTATTGCCTATGCCACATGCATCAACCACGGTATAAAGGGTGGTATGGCCAATGCACAAGCCCAAATGAAAAATGCCGTTGAGGCAGGTTATTGGCACTTATACCGCTATAACCCCCTCTTGGCCGATGAAGGTAAAAATCCTTTTATTATGGATTCTAAAGACCCATCTGCGAGTTTTAGCGATTATATCCGTAGTGAGACAAGGTATACAACATTACAGCGCCGTTTCCCAGAGCTGGCAGATAAGCTGTTTGCTATATGTGAGAAAGATGCTAAGCGTAGGTTAGCGGCTTATAAGCGGCTGGCTAATGCGAAATAAAGTACGAAATAAAATACAAAACAAAAAGGGAGCCTTTCAGCTCCCTTTTGCTTCATCATTAGTATTTGGTTAAACACTTAATCCTTAGTATAAAGTTTAAAAGTTGTTTAGTTAAACTTAGTTAGCGGTGATTACTGCACTTTGGCCTTGTCTCACGAGGGTGTAGAACTCAGAGTAACCAAACACATTGAACATAAAGCGCAATGGCAGGTAGATGGTTCCAGCTTCGTGAAGTGGACGTACGGTGCCGTAAGGACCGGTTAGACCGTCAGCCATCATAGCGATGTCAACTTCTGTTGGGATACCGTCTGTCACGATTGTAGCCCTGTTAGAGTCAGGAGATACAGACACAACTACGGATTGACCAAAGTAGTTAAAACCAGAGATGGTAGCTACGCGGGAAGCCCATGTGATGTTTTCGGTATCGATACCTGCTGCATAAGCAAATGCACGCATTGATACGAATCCACCTTCATGTTGCATACCTGGAAGCCTACGCCAGATGATTGGGTTTGCTACACCTTGGAATGGTACTCCAGTGGTGAAGGTTACGCCATCAAGTGACAATGCACGGCCAAAGCCAGGTGTTTCACCAACATTGTGGTCTACGTTTTCAATCAACAGGGTTGCGTATGGCAATGAATGGAATACACCTCTGGTGATGAGGTTTGTACCGGTACGGTTTTGGTTTGCAACCAGGCTATGGTTACGTGCTACTGCGTTACCGGATACAACCAAGTTGTAGATTTCATCGTAGTATACGATACCAAAGATTTCGTTGGCGTTAAGGGTGATAACACCTGGATACTCTGGTGTGTGGGCAGCACTGGTTACTGTAAGTTGAAGTACCAATGTTTCGCCACCGGCAGATACTACTCTGTGGTTACGTGCTACGCGTACTTGTAAGCCGCTAGCGTCGTCTGTAAATACTGTGCCTTCGTTTACAAGGGTGATATCCCAAGGACGTGGAAGCAGTTCTCTACCAACGTAGATCCACAGATGGTCGCCAGTTGCAAGTGCGCCACCAACGGTTTCGGTGATTACGATGTTGCCCAGTGGTGTACGTGGGATGTTGTTCTCACGGCCAACGAAGTTAACAAGAACTGGTCCGCCTTCGAGTTCAACTGTGATTGGATCCCATACTTGGGCTATTGTCACTTCTCTATCAGCTTCTGGCAGAAGTGCTACGCCAGCGCCGCTGATGGCTACGTTCAGGTCACTACCGAACCTTGCTTCGAATCCAGCTTCAACACTGAGACGGAATTCTACTTGAAGGGTGCGAAGTGCTGTACGGTTTGATGTTAGTTGATGGTAGATAGACACATTGTTGTCACCTGCAAAGCGGGCGTTAATGCTTGTGCCTTGACCTTCAACTGGACGTTGGGCCCATGCGGTCCAACCAAAACCAGGTGCACCTGTTGGGTACAAGCGATATCTCATTTCCATTACTTGAACGCCTTCTGGGAATTCAAAACGGACTGGATGGCCTGGGCCCAAGTGTAGTGCGTTAGCAACGTTTTCGATGATGTCAAGTCTTGCAGTGACATTACCTGAACGGTCTGTTTGTGAGAAGAAGTTGGTGCCTACGGTGCTACCACTGCGGATGTTGGATTCACCATAAGTGTCGGTAGAAAGTCCAGCTACCCTGCGGGTTGCAACGTGAAGAGTTCTGAAGTAAGTGCCAACTGGGTAGTTCCAGTTTTCAAATACGCTTGAACAAGCATTGTTGGTACAACGGAAGGTGCCTGGGCATGTGTCAAGTAAGCAGAAGCATAGAAGGTTTGTGTTGAGTGTGATGTCTGTTACTTGTTGTCCTTGGCCGAGTACACACACGTTGCCTGTAGCGCCACCATGTGGGTTGAGCCTACCAACGCGAACGTCGATATTTACAGGACCTGTTGAAGGTGCGCCAGCACCAGCGTGAAGCACTAGGTTGCGAAGTTGAAGTTGACCAACTAAGTCAGCAATAAGTGCGTCAGAGTTGCTACCAACGTTAGGGATTACAACTACGCGCTCATGACGGTTGTTGTCTGGGCGGAAATAGTCGTGTACAAATACGTTGTTGAAGGTACCGTTTGTTAGGAAGTTTGCATTGCCTGTTTGCCAAATTACTCTTGGGTTTGGTGAATATACCGTTAAGTTGTGGTTATTTACCGGTGACCAGAAGTAGTTTGCAGGTGCAGTCAATCTTACAGCAATATGGTTAGGGAAGCTTGTGCCCGTTCCATAAGTTACGGCTGAGTTGCCGCGGAAGCCCATAACACGGTTTGTGAGAGTTCTGTTACCCAAGTTGGTTCTAAGAGCACGTGGGCCTACTTCAGCAATGGTTACATGGCTAAGGTGAGCTACGCTGTCAAAGTAAACAACATCGCCGTAGCGGATATCAATTCCGCGACCTGGAAGGGTAGAAACTCTTGCGTTAACCAGCATTGGTGCGTTGGCTGGGAAACCGTTGCGTACGATAAGGTGAGAGTCACTGTTGCGTACTCTTTCGAGTGGCATGGTGAAACGCAACCAACCGTTAAGCAGTTGAGATGGAGCTACTGGGAACTCAAGATGCACATAACCTACACTGTAGCTTTCGCGTACGAATGTCGCGATAGGTGCGTTTGCACCAGACAGTGATGGAATTTCTACACCTTCGTTGTCAACAGATGTTGTGTTTACAAGAAGGGCAGATGGAGTAACTTGAGCGTGCATTGGAAGCAATTGACGTACGGTTGTTTGCGGGAAGCGAGCACCTTCGGTTAACTCAACTCTCATGACGATAGAAATACCGCCGCCGCCTTGTTGTGTACGCTGACCTTCACGGATAAGACGGTTAAGGTCTACGCTTACAGTTACTTCTTCTGCTACACGGCCATAACCCACGCGAATATTTGTATTCAGGTGAGGTATGCCAGAGCCAGATGGTCCACCAAACAATGAAGGACGGTTAATGGGGAAATCCAGGCTTATTGGATAACGTACACCTGTTACGGTATCAACAGGTGCTAAGATGCTTGGTGTGGGCGGGTCAACACTGCGGTCACCAATTAATTGGAAAGCAGTTATGCCAAGCGGCATTTCGGATGGGGTAAGGAATACCAATGGCACGAATACGGGATCCCAACGCCAATAAGCAACTCCATTCTCAACCCATGAGTCAATAACCCATGCTCCAGCAGGATTTTGCACGTAGCGGAGAACCCAACCGGCGTGAATCCAGACATTGTCTGCACTCCAGTGATGGTCTTCGGTACGTGTGCGTATCGGAGTAGCTGATACAGCAGAACGAGACTGATGATCTGTGTCAGGAGCAAAACCTGCAGCCACAGTAGGTGCAAAAGGTGCTACATAAGGCAAGGCAGATAAGTCTCTTGCTGTTGTTTCGCCAGCAGCAAAAATGTTTTGGGAAACATTTGTGAACAAACGTGACCCGGTGGGAGTACCTGGGTAGAACGTAACTTCTGTTACTACACTGGCCCCGCTAGTAACGTCTACTTGGCCTACAGGTGCAGAGGTGTGTGTCCAACCAACCCTATTACCCATAAGAGCACCACCGGCCGCTTCATATTGACGGCGATAAGTGCTTGAGGTTACAAGGTCAGAGACAGTACCCATTCTGGCAGGGTCTTGTGCAAAGGTTTGTGCTGGGATTAATGAAAGAATCATGATTAAAGCCAGCAATAAAGCGATTTTTCTTTTCATACTTTCTCCTTTCCGGTTTTTGAATCGCGTAACCGTAACGCATTTTTTGACGAATAATTTTTACGCAGGTTCCGTTTCTTTTACGCTAATATTAAAATATCGCGTGGGTTGCATACCTTGATGTTTATCCTTTGTATTTTGGGGTAATGCTTTAAAGGTAAATAACCCCGAAACGACGGTAGTTTGGCTGCACACCGCTTGTGTTGCTATGGTGGTAAGGCCGTTTCCCGTAAAAACCAGTACCTCCTTTCATTTTTTGCGGCAAAGCCGCTTATATTGGTAGTATAGCACCGGGATTTTAAAATGGTCAACGCTGTTACACATTTGTTATACGGTTGTAACATTTGGGTAATGCCCGTGTAACATTGTGCGTGCGGTTTATTGTGCGTTTGGCTAAAACAGCAGCTTCGCGCACATCAATACCATTTCATTCCCTGCTACCATGAGAAATATACCATGGGATTGTGTGGTTTACAATACTTTAAGAGAATTGTAACAATCCTGTAATATTTCTTTCTTTAACGCAATAAATTGTGTTTAAATGCGCCAAGAATGCGACATGGCTTGGAATGCTATGCTACTTTGTGACTTTCATAGTATTGGGGATTTGGGGAGTTTTATGTATTTATCGCGATTTGTAATGGGTTTGTAATATTAATAAAATCGCCTTTACCAATAGTATCAAAACCGGGAGTGGCTACTCCGGCGCTTCTTCTTCATTGCTTGGCTGTACGGTGATAATACACTCCTCTGCGCGGCGTTGGTCGGCCTTGGTTACGGTCACTTGCAGCTTGTCATAAGCAAATGTATCGCCTTCTTCTGGGGTGCGGCCTAGCTGGTCCATTATCCAGCCGCTTACTGTAGATACTTCAGATTCTTCTTCCATATCAAAATATTCAAACATCTTCTCTATTGCGGCGGCACACAGCACCTTGTGGCTGCCGTTTGGCAGTGGAGTAAATTCTTCTATTACTTCGTCGTTTTCGTCCCATATTTCGCCTACTAGCTGCTCTAGTATGTTTTCCATGGTTACTATGCCTTCTGTGCCGCCATATTCGTCTGTTACTACGGCCATGTGGCTTTTTTTCTTTTGCAGCAGCTTAAACAGCTCTGTTATCTTGGCGGACATGACTGTATATACAGCCGGGGTTATTATGCTGTCTAGGGTCTGGTGGTTGTGGCCTACGCACTTGATAAAGTCACGGATGTGTATTACGCCGGTTATGTTGTCTATAGACTCGTTGTACACGGGCAACCTGGAATAGCCGCTTTCCATAAATATGGCTGCGGCTTCGTCTATGGTACTGCCTACGGGTATGCCAATAATGTTTACCCGTGGGGTTAGTATGTCTTCTGCTTTAAGGTCGTTAAACTCTATGGCATTACTTATTAGTAGCGAGCCTTCTTCGTTGATTGTGCCTTCTTGCTCTGCTTCTTCTACCATATATAGTAGGGCTTGGTTGCCAAAGCCGCGCTCTGTATCTTCGTCTTCCCTTGTACGGCTCATGAATACGCGGCTCAGGTGAGCTTTCCATTTTGCCAATATCGCGTTAATGGGCTTGAGGATAGTCATCAAAAAAAGCGCAACAGGGGCGCAGAATATTGCTACGCTTTCTGGCGCTTCTTTGGCCAAGGCTTTTGGGAAAATATCTGTAAACACTATCACGATAACAGACACCACTATAGTAGAAACAAGCGCACCATGAATGGGAAACAACCGGATAAATAATACCGCCGAGACAGTAGCAGTGGTGATAGCCACCAAGTTATTGCATATCAGCATAGTAGAAAGCAGCTCGTCGAAGCGGTCGGTCAACTTAAGGGCCAGGGCGGCACGCTTGGTCCCGCCATCTACCATACTTTTTAGTCTGGCACGGTTAAGGGCAGAAAAGGCCATCTCTGCCGCACTAAAAAAGGTACCCATTATTAGTAGCGTTATCAAAAATATTATAGTTCGTATTATATCTGCGTCCATCTGGAGCGGCTCCTTGCTTATATTATGGGTATTATTTTACATGAGTATGGGGTAGTATACCTGCTTCTCCTTGGTTTTTCAATTAAAACCTAATATTGGCCCATCCATGTTTAAATATGTGTCTGGTACTACGCCGCTTATTATTGTATCTACTAATGATACATGGCGGGTGACATGTATTGCGGATGAATGGACTGGGTTGATAATATCTGCAAATAACATTGTCCGTAAAAGCCTGTCGCCGGGCTTTTTTAGGTTTTAGCGTCATATAATCAAGGTATATCAACGAGTTGGAGCAAGTACAATGAACACAGCAATCTATGTAAGGGTAAGCACAGACGAGCAAGCGCGAGAAGGTTATAGCATAAGAGCGCAAGAGGAAAAGTTAAGAGCCTATGCGACATTGAAAGACTGGAGCATCTACAACATATATGCAGACGAAGGGATAAGCGGGAAAGATATAAACGGCAGGCCCGCCATAAAACAGCTAATTGCAGACGTTGCAAGCGGAAAGGTTAAAAATGTATTAGTCTACAAAATTGACCGCTTAACACGTTCAACAAAAAATTTGATTGAGTTAGTCGAGTTATTTAACGCCAACCGTTGCGCGTTTAACTCCTTGCAAGAGTCTATAGACACTAGTAGCGCAACAGGGCGTATGTTCCTAAAAATCGTTGGTATTTTCGCGGAGTTTGAGCGCGAAAACTTAGCAGAGCGGGTGCGTCTAGGGTTAGAGCGCAAGGCAAAGGAAGGGTTTTCGCTAAGCAATTATATTCCGGCATATGGTTATACAAAGATAAACGGCAACAGGATTCTAGAGATAAACAAAACAGAAGCGGCAACCGTGCGGCGCATTTTTGACATGTATCTGCACGAAAATATAAACTATTCACAAATAACAAAGATACTAAACAGCGAAAACATACATACAAAACGCGCCAGCAAGTGGACTATGACAACAATAAGCGGCATGTTATCAAACCCTACCTATATTGGAAAAGTGCGCTATGCCGTAAGGGATTCTTCCCGCTACTTCGAAGTGGATGGGCACCACGAAGCAATAATTGACGAAACAACTTACTACAAAACACAAGAAAAAATTAAAAGGACAGGGCGCATATCACTTACAAAGCACCCTACAAGTAGTGTATATTTTTGTGGTGTATTATATTGCTCAATATGCGGCTACAAGTTCACCACAAAATGGAATTACAGAAAAGACGAACACGCCGAAGATGGACGCAAATCCGCTGCAAACCCTTCGTACTACTGTAGCGGCATTAAACCAAAAGGATGCACCGCCGGGGCAATATCACATAAGAAAGTTGAGCGGGTATTTGAGCAGTACATTTCCAACATACAAGACCTTGCCTTTTTGGGCAGCATGGATGAAGAAAATCCCCAACCATATATAGCAACCGCACCAACCGCTGCCATAGCCGCCGAAATAAAAGAGATAGAGGAGAAAACAGAGGAAGTAATGAGACTGTTCATATCCAATACAATAGACCTTACCACCTACCAAGGCATGGTGAAACTAAGCAACAAGCGGCGCAGCGAACTTGAAGCGCGGCAAGTCTTAACACAAAGTGCACAAAAGAAAAAGGAAGCCATTTTTACCCCTTCCGGCATCAAAGCAAACTTCCGCAAAAACTGGACAACACTAGACAATGACCAGCGGCAACAGTTTATACAGCGGTATGTTAAGAAAATCATCCTGCATAGCGACAAGTCAAAAGGTGCATATCACAGCGTTATTACCATAAATGAGATTGTATTCAATGAGTACTAGTGGCATAATACATATGTAAGATTAGACTTGGAAGGAGTAGTTGACAATGGTAGCGATACGTAAAGATGCGATACGGCAATTAGAGCAAGTACCCGAGGATAAATTACAAGGGGTAATTGAATATATGCGGCTTGTATGCGAGCCGTCCCCACCTTACGACGTGACTACAAAAGAAGAATTTTACGAGAAAATTGAAGCAGGCTTAGAGGATATGCAGCAAGGCAATGTTAGACCCTTCAGCGATGTAATGAAGGAAATTAGAAACGAGTTGCAACTAAGGATACAAAAGGCATGACCTATAGAGTAGACATATCCTCAAGAGCAGAAAAAGAAATGTGGGAGATAGCGGACTACATTTCTTTTGAGCTGGACTCACCCAAAGCGGCATATGACTTACTAGACGAGATGGGGCGGCAAATCGACGGCTTAAACCTCATGCCAAAGCGGTTTGCACTGGTTAGTGATGTGTTACTAGCACAAAAGGGCATACGGTTTATTCCTATCAAGAATTACAGTGTTTTCTATGTAGTGGACGAGCCGACAAAAATCGTAACCGTTATTAGTGTCATGTACAGCAAGCGCAAGTGGGCCGTTTTATTATAAGGTCTGCCGTGTGTATGGTGTATTCCATGTATGAGCTTAATAATCCGCACTTCAGATTCGATAGTAAGCCACACAGAAAAATGCACCTGGTTTATACCCACCGCCGCAAAACGCGAATCGTAACCTACCAAAGCGTTGCCTATTGGCGCCATGCGGAAATTAACACGCGGGCCAACTTGGGCCAGTGTATCCAGGTTAAAAGCCATGCCCATGGGTACAGATACGGTCTCGGGCTCCATATTGTTTAGCCTATGTGAGATGCGCATGGCCACGGCGTTGCTTATATCGTTTACCAGGACTGTGTTAATAGACAGTACGGGCCCGGCATCGCCGGCAAAGTTGTGTTTTAACACAAAATCTGCAGATGTTATATTTCGCTCTGCCACTATCTCGTGCACTACTTGGTTGATTACGTTGTTCATTTCTGCTTGTAAGTGTAGTTCTGCGGCTTCTAGTACAAGGGGGAGTATTGTACGGTCGAAGCGGTAATAGCTGTAAACGAATGCGCCTATGGCTATTAGTACCATCATAAGTGCTATGTATCGCCTTGGGATTACCCAAGCCGGTTGCCGAGCTTTTTTGTGGGAACGTGTGGGATAGCGGGCAGGTGCCGGCGCTGGGCGGCGGGGTTTGCCGCGGCTGCGGCGTATGCGCCACCTGTGCAATCTTTTAAGCAAAAATTTTGTCATGGTTTGCCCCTGTGTGGCGTTGATTTTTAATTATATGCGCACATGTGGGGGGAAATATCTTGTATTTATAGCTACAACGCTACAACCCGCTCACTAAACCCGTTAATTTCATTAAAATATCCTTGACGCATCTCATCCTCGTTGTCTATATCTTTGTACTTGGCGGCAATCACACACTCGAAGATGCCGCCTTTTTGTATGCTATCCATTTCTAAGCCTGTGTCTAGTAGGCTTTGGCATGTATCGTATAAGTGCAAGATGATTTCCATCATTGTCTGTTGCCTAGCCAACGGCGTATACACATCTGTGGGGTGATATGCGTTTTGTTGTGCAAAGCCTAGGCGTATCACCCGCGCTATTGCCAGTACCAAGCGCTCCCGGCTTGGCAGGGTGTCGGCACCTATTAGTTTTGCGATTTCCATAAGGCTGCTTTCTTCTTGCAATATCTCTAGTATCCGCGTACGTAGCTCAGGAAAAGCCGGGCCTACATTTTGGGTTAGCCACGGGTCCAAGTCGCTTGTATAGCCGGTATAGCTGCCCATCCAGTCTATGGCAGGGAAATGGCGGGCATATGCCAGTTGCCTGTCAAGTGCCCAAAAGCAGCGCACGAAGCGTTTGGTATTTTGGGTCACAGGCTCAGAAAAATCCGCCCCTTGTGGGGATACCGCTCCCACAACCGTTATGGAGCCTTCTGCCCCGGACAAGGTTTGTACATATCCAGCCCGTTCATAAAAGCTGCCAAGCCTGCTTGCAAGATAGGCCGGGTAGCCTTCTTCTGCCGGCATTTCTTCCAAGCGGCCAGAAATTTCTCTTAATGCTTCTGCCCAGCGCGAAGTAGAATCGGCCATCAGAGCTACATGGTAGCCCATGTCGCGGTAGCACTCTGCCAAGGCCATGCCGGTGTAGATACTGGCCTCGCGGGCGGCTACAGGCATATCCGATGTGTTGGCTATCAAGATTGTACGGGCCAGCATGGGCTTGCCTGTACGCGGGTCCATTAGGCGTGCAAAGTCTTCCAACACTTCGGTCATCTCGTTGCCTCTTTCGCCGCAGCCAATGTATACGATAATGTCCGCGTCTGCCCATTTTGCTATCTGGTGCTGGGTCATGGTCTTGCCTGTGCCAAAACCGCCCGGTATTGCCGCCGTGCCGCCTTTGGCTATGGGGAATAGGCTGTCTATTATGCGCTGGCCGGTTATTAGCGGGCGGCTTGGGGCCATGCGGGCAGATATAGGGCGCGGCTCGCGTATAGGGTACCGCTGCGAAAGACTTAGGTCTTGCGGGCCATCTTGGGTGATTAAAGTAACAAGTGCGGTGTCCGTTGTATATGAGCCGCTTGGCAGACATGACTCTACCGTACCAGACATGCCTGGCGGTACCATTGCCCGGTAGGTTATTGCCGGTGTTTCTTGTACTTCTGCGAAGGTATCGCCGGCACTGATATGTTGGCCAACAGCTACGGTTATGTTTGTATGCCACTTGGGCGTGGTTTGGTCTTGGCTGTGTTTTTTGGGGGGCAAGGTTAGACTCCGCCCGGATATGTGCTTTTCTACATGCAGCGGGCGCTGTATGCCGTCGAAGATATTGCCAACTATGCCAGGGCGCAAGTGTACGGACATAGGATGGCCTGTGCCCATAACCGTAAGGCCGGCTGTTAGCCCAGTCGGGTCTTCGAATAGCTGGATTATTACGCGGTGGGTGTGCAGTGCTATAACCTCGCCCGGAAGATGCTTGTTATCGTGCTGTATCATTACCAGCTCTGACACAAAGAAGCTGGGGGTTTCTTCTCTTACAGATATTATAGGGCCGTTTATTGTGCGGATTATGCCTTTTGCCATCTTGTCCTCCTGTGGCGTGTAGCGAATTTAGTTGTTATAGGAGACTTGCCATAAATGCCTCTGCTGCACTTGCTAGGCGTGATTTGAAAGTGTTATCCACCGCTATGTTGCGGTTTTGAGAAAGCAACCTATAGCCGCCTATTTCACTTTCATCTCCAGGCTCTGGGACTAGACCGGTAGAAGTTTGGATGTGCTCTAGGTCTAGATTATAGCAATTCACCTTTAAATCGGCCCCGCCTGTCGCCGAAAAAGCGTTGAAGCGTTCGCTATTTTCGGCTCGGTCAGGACCGTTTAAAGGGGGAATTGCTATACTTAGCGGTAGCTGCACATATGCGAAAAGGTGCTGCGCTTGGGCCTGGGACTGTAATAGAGCCGCCTTTATACTGCTAACCAGGTAACTCTCGTAGTCGTGCGAGTTGGTAAATGCGATTATTTCTGTCTTAATTTCATAAAAAAGCTCAGCGGCCAACTGTTCGCGTAGGGATGTAAGCGCGCGGCGTGCTTGAGTTTTGGCCTCTGTTATACGCTTGTTGTTGGCTTTATTTATGGCTTGCCGCTGCATGTGGATTTGCTGCTCTGCTTTGGCTTCGGCTTCGGCTACTGCTTGAGATACGGTTTCGTTCATTTCTGCGGCTAGTTGTTGGCGTGCTTTGCGTTTTTTTTCTTCTATTTCCCTGGCTATGGTCTCTGCAAAATATTCCAGCTTTTTTTCTGTATTCATTTTATGTCACTCATTTCTGGGACTATTGTTATTAGTGGCATGGTGTTTTTTTCACGGTACTTTTCTATGATATCTGCGCTTTTGGCCGCCAGGCCCGATGATACAATTACTACGCCAATATCTGGGGAAATACCTACCAGCGCCTGGTGTAGCTCGTCTGGTGTATGGGCTGGCATCCCGGCTACACCTGCTAGTGCCAACCCCGTGAGGATGTGCGGGTCGTCGCTTATAGCATAAAGTTTATACTCACCTGCGATAGCCATAGGTCATCACACTCGACCCAAAATCATAAACGAGATAAGCAGCCCATAAATAGCAATACCCTCCGCCATGGCTACAAAAATCATAGCCTTGCCAAAGTTATTTTCGTTTTCACTAATAGCACCTATTGCCGCCGCCGCTGCAGAGCTTACCGCTATACCCGTACCTATAGAGCATAGCCCCGTAACCAACGCCGCACCTATAAACGCCGCCGCAAGCGCCATGTCACTAGCGCCATTGGCATCAGGTGCACCATAGGCCGTACGCCCAAACATGAAAACCACCGCCAACAAAAACATCGCAACAAAAGACACCAAGTTAACCGCCAGTGCCGCCTTCCCACGCTTAGCGCTGCGCTCGCCAAAATAAAAAAATACAATAGGCCCGGCCACAGTAATGGCCAGCATCAAAGAAACAATAACAATATACAACCTAGAACCTCCTAATCCTGTTCGAGGTAAACCCCCGTCCGCCTCCGGTATAAAACCGGCTAAAGATTTCATAAAAATCTAGTCTAAGTACCTGTATGCCAACCAGCAAGCCTTCTATTGCCATGACAAGCACATTGCCCAAAATCAATATCAAAAGATTGTGCGAGCCAGCAGCCCCCTGCGACAACTGTAGTACAACATGCATCATCCCAGCGTGGCTTATTGCAAACGCCCCTACCCGCACAAACGATATTGTGTTGGTTGCATAGGTCAGCAATGTCTCGAACAGCTCTATAATCGTGTTAAAAACCATCATCCCCAGCCGCTGGTTCTCTGTGCTTTTTTTTATATCTTTCTCTATAAAACCTACAATGGGGCGTTTTAGGGCCACAAATACAAGCGGCAGCACTGCCAGCAGCACAACCGGCGTTGTAAGGCGATACCCCCCAAAAAGTGCCCTATAAGCCAGCATCAGCACCGCGCCATAAAACAGTAGACCTGCAACTCCATTGGCACCAAACAGCAAGTCCCCAAACCGCCTGGCTTTTGCGGCATTGTGCATATGTAGGCACATGCTAAGCACAATAAGGCCAACACCTACATACACCGCAAACAGCAGTGTGCCAGTGATATCCGCCATTGGCCTGCGCCACAAAGCGGGCAAAATATCCTCGAACCCAAAAATACTGCCATAAAGGAAACCAAACACTACAGACGATACCCCCACCACAGTCAATATGCCCCCCAGGGGCCTGTCCAAAGCATGCAACATATACATACCAATGACCGCAAGCACCAACCCGTGCCCCACATCCCCAAACATAAGCCCAAACAACAACGTATAAGTCATGGCAAGCAAGGGTGTTGGGTCAATTTCATCGTATGCAGGCAGGCCGTACAGCCGGGTAAAAAACTCAAACTGGCGTATTATTGGCGGGTTTCTTAGGCTGATTGGTGGCGAGTCGGCAGTCTCTCCATATCGTGTGAATACTGTCAGCTCGTCGCTGTCTATCTCTGCTTCCAGGGATTTTGCATCTTTTTCGGCCATCCATCCTACAAAGGTAAAAATACGGCGGCCTTTGCTAAGTGCGGCATGTTTTTTTACGTCAAAGGCAGCGTGCAGGGCCCGTACTTTTTCACATGCTATACATATCTTGTCTTTGTTGCCTACGGCATCTTCCAGGCTTTGCTGGGTAAGGGCCAGTATTTCCATTTCCAAGGCAACCTGCCGCCCATGCCAGTACTTTAATAGTGCACTTGGGAATGTAGCGTTTGCGTCCAGTAAATTGCCATTGGCCGCCAAGGCCAGTGGGATTGCTTCAAAGCTAAGGGATGCAAAAACCGCGTCAACCTCGTCTTTGTGGGTACACGGTGTAAAATACACCACCCATATGACCTCCTTACCACGCTTGCATATGTGCAATAAGATTCTTTCGTCGTCATGCAAGAATGTTTCATACTGGCGGAAGTGGTCTATGGGCATACGGCCAAACCTGTGATGGACATTGCTCATGGACTCTACATGTGCAATGGGTGCGTCAAAGTTCTCGAATGGTTGCAGCCTATGGATATATGCCGCTATAAACATACGCTCGTCTTCCAACTGGCGCAGCCTGTCACCACGTTGCTCGTAGGCCATATGCGCCGCTTCTATCAAGTTTACAGCCTCAGCACCGGTCATTGGCACATAAACATCTGGTGCAGGGCCCAGCATTTGCAAGAAATCTTCGGCCTTTTGCAATGTAGCGGTGTATGGGTTTATGGTCGCGAATGGCTCCATCTGCCCAGGGTAGTGCGGAGCCGCCTCCAACTGTATATCGTAACGCGATATATAGCGGCTAACCACATGATTCATGTTGGCAATGTGACCTGTAATGCTTATGTACTTCATCTTTTCTACCATGTGTATCACCTTCTTAGGTATGCCAGCGCCGGGGCTAGGGAGTTTGGATAGCGGCGTGCGGCCGCTTGATATCTGCGGCAAATGGCATTTGCCAGCATCTGCTCTGGTGTTTGTGCACTTGTCCTGTCAAAACCTTCTTTTATTAACATGTTAAAATCTGTGGCATATGGGCTGTTTAATACTTCGTCTAGCAACGCCTTGGGGGTGACACAGTCGGCCATGCGGCGGGTGGTTTCGCGGCATAGCCTGTAGCGGATAGGCACAAGGTAACCATATGTTCCATCACCTGTTACGCGGTGATACCGCTTTAACCGGTACATCCATAGGATGTTATTTAGGTCAATTTCTGCACCCTGTATGCTTCTTAGGGCAACGCGGTTGGGCTTGTCCAGCCGGTTAAGCCTTTTCCACTGGGTTGTATAGCAGTGAATGTTAACATCGCCAGTGGCAAAACGGGCAGCTTCTACTATAAAATCCTTTAATGGCTTGTCAGGGATATACCGGCATATGTTTATAGCCGCCAGATACACGACTTTACTGGCTTGTGGGCTTGGGGTTTTTGCGCTCATAGCCCTTAGTTTTGCGTTTAATGCGGCGTAATTCATGGTTAAGAGCTACTTTCTGGTATGTCTAATACATGACTCACCCATTGCATTTGCCACGGCTCTGCATTTGTTGTAAATAGCTCCTGCAAATGTGCTGCTTTTTGTTGATACTCGCTTTCTAGTGCGGCAAGCTCAACTGCAAGAGATGCCTTGGCTTCGTTTTTTATGTCCTCTATAGCCAGGTTTGTTGTGTGTGTGATTTGCTGCATAAGGCGGGCTATCTCGGCCTGTGTTAGCCGGGTCTGGATAACGCGCTCCTCGTCCAGCTCTGCAAGGCTTGCAATTGCGTTTTGCTCTATGTTTAGCAAGCCTTCGATTAATTTATCCATTTGCGCACCCCTCTCGCATAACCTATAATAACCATTATTTGCATATAATACTAGTCCTGCTGGTTAAGTTTTAGTTTTTTAATCAGTGTATAAGACATCATATCCAGCTTTTCGCGGTATTGCGCCATACGGAAAGTCGCATAACCTTCCAAATGCATTACCCGGCTATGTTTAAGAAACTGGGCAAGGCTATCTTGCTCTGCTTGATATAACGGGGTCTTGCGCAAGTCGTAGGCTATACTTTGCAGCTTTGGGGAGTGCTGATATATAGGGTTTTCTTGTACGGTTATATCTACAAGTAGTGACATTAACTCTTTCACAAAAGCCAGCCGCGTATGGTCATACTTGAAGCAAGCAGAAAAAAGCCCCCCGTCCCAGTCAAGCTTAAGCATAGTTATGCTGCCACTTTCCTTTGCACAGGCGGCAAAATCCTCCAATTGCTGGTTGTAACGGCGGGTACATATGGTAAGTTGCTTCATTTCTGGCCCCTTTGGGTTTATGAAGATATTTACACTATATGCCAGCCGCCCCCGCGAATTATCATGTCTTACGCACAATAATAAAAAAGTCTCATTTCACAAGAAGTCCAACGATTAAATTTTAACGATTCGTATAAAATAGAATTAGAGTTATATTCAATATTAATCTCATCAATGTCTTTGACGAAACCATATTTGTAGATTATACTTTTTTCAGCAGATTTCGGGGCGCAGTGCCCCTTGGGGGGCATCATTGTGAGAAGTAAGGGTTTTTGGCTGGCAGTGCTGGCAATGGTTATTCTTATTACCGTAATAAGCTGTCACTCGCCACGGGGCGACCGCAACGCCGGCGCGGATATAATGGTACCCATTGTCCCCCTGTATGTGATGCAAGAGTACACCGCCACCCAAGATACTCACGAGCACGATGACGAAGAACCAGAAATAATAGAAGCCCCACCCGAGCCTGGCGAGCTTGACCTAAACACAGAAACCATACTTGTTGCCGGGCGGTATGCCGGCTTTATGACATGGGGGTTTTTCCGCCATTCTGCTACCCCATATGATATAGCTGTAGCAGAGAGTCTGGTTAAGGACACTCACACAGGCGCGGTGCTAGAAATCGCGGATATTATAGATATGACTAAAATAGACAAGGTGCTTTCTTTGTTGGCAGGGGCCTTATTGGCCCATGCCCCAGAGTCGGCACCTTATTTAGATATGATAGATGATAGCTGGCTAACGCATGTTATTATGGAGCACGAGGGCCTGGGTGTGCTGCTCACCCCCGAGATATCACCATGGGGTTTGGACTTTGTGTATATACTTTTGCCATATGAGGACTTGGATGAGGCGTTCCTCTTGGGTGTGGAGCTGGGTATAGTAGAGCCGCCTCACAGGCCAATGGTAGCCCTAACTTTTGACGACGGGCCAAGCACGTACACACTCAAAATCCTAGACATTCTAGAGCAGTATGGCGCGCGGGCAACTTTTTGCGTACTGGGTTACCGCATAAACCGCCACCCAGAGCTGCTTATCAGGGCCGTAGCCATGGGCAGCGAGGTCATTGGCCATTCTTGGGACCACCGCAATTTTACCCAAATCAACGCAGCCGCTATAGCCACCCAAATTACCCGCACCAGTGAAGAAATAGAAGCAGTAATAGGCCAAACCCCACCGCCCATAATGCGTGCACCTTTTGGGCAGCATAACAATAATGCAATCAACGCCGTCCGTGACATGGGATACTCGTTACTGCATTGGTCTGTTGACCCGCAAGACTGGTATAACCGTGACGCAGATGTAGTTTACACCAACATCATGCGGCGCGTCACCGAAGGCTCGATAATTTTATTACACGATATCCACCCTACTACAGTGGAGGCTATGCGTATGGTTATACCGCGGCTTATTGCAGATGGCTTTCAGTTGGTTACGGCTTCGGAGTTGATCGCGTACCACTATGGGGAAATGCAGCCTGGGGAGATATATGTTGGGTTTAGGAATATTAATTGGTAAACAATGTAGGCGTGATAATGACTTGGAGGCGAACTATGAGCAAAAAAATTTACTGTGCTATTATTGTGCTTGCAATAGTCCTAATTCTACCAATTATTATTCCGGTATCCGTGGATGCAAGCACCCCGGTGATTGTAAAAGTCGACGGCAGCCCCGTATCCTTCCATGACCAAGGCCCTGTGATTATTAACGGCCGCATAATGGTGCCTATACACGAAGTTTTCGCGGAGATGGGTTTTCATGTATGTTGGGATACCCATACTAACACGGCATATATAACAGGTGTTTATCGCTCCTTACGGATATATGCCGGTGAGCCATATATCTGGTTAAATGGCCTTTCTGCCGCCTCAGACATACCATGGCAACAAATAAATGGCCAGTTTATGGTACCACTAAGAATGGTGGCAGAAGCACTAGGCGCATCGGTATATTGGGACCCTGCCAGCCGGACAGCGAGTGTCGTATCTTATGTTGCCGAAGGGCATAATATGTATCACCATATTTCTACATCAAGCTCGGACTACATGCCTGACTTCTATTATTTCTTTTATGGGACTGGTGTGTTTTATGTAGTAGATGATGGCATTGTTGTTGCCGTGGCAGATGACAGTGCCGATAATGAAGTTTCTATCAACAATGTCTTCTATGTATGGGCAGAGCTAAATAACATTAAGCTAGCAGAATTCGTTGGGTTTAATCTTATCGAAACAATGGCAGAGTCACTTGAAACATCTCCAGCAGGGTCGTCTTCTAGTTCCGTTGGGTGGTATATGTGGTGGATAAACCGCACAATAGAACTGACTCTGTCCCCCGAGTTCCTGGGTTATTTTGAAGGTGATGACGGGCTACTGTTGGCGGAAAGCTTGGCCAATACATTCATGAGCCCAGTACCGTGGGGCGGCCAACGACAAGTTAACTTGATTGTGGACGGCGAAATAATATATTCAACTACCAATTTCATCCGTTGGCAGTGCTACGGTAGTGTAAGACTATCTACTGATATCAATTAAACGAAACAAGGGCGCGGCAATTGTCTAATGTGACAGTTACCGCGCTCTTATATGTTACTCCACACTCTTGAGCGACATTACCATATCTATAGCCACAAGCTTGCGGTAAGTCAGTACATTCACAACCAGCGCAAACAACAATGAAATCCCACCGGCCAATACAAAACTCATAGGGAAAATAATATGCGGAAACTTTAACATATCTATCTCAACAGTAGTAAGGATAAATCCATTTAGGAAAACCCCGGCCACCAACCCCACTGCTATACCCATTGCAGTCACGACCATGTTCTCCCTATACAAGTACATAGCAGTTTGGATATCCATAAAGCCCAGCACTTTTATTGTTGCCAGCTCGCACTTGCGCTCTAGTATGTTTATTTCTGTGAGGTTAAACAGTACTACCAGGGCTAGGATGCACGCCATCACCATCAGCACAATAGTCACAATGCCCAAAGCATCTGTTTGTTGGGTTAGGTTTTCGCGCATCCAGGTTGTGTTGGATATGCCCAGCACAAGAGCGTGCTCCCTAAGTGCAGTGGTGTTTATATCGCCGGCTATAAACAAGCCGTTTGGGCGCAATGCACGCCCGAATAGATAGCTATACAGCTCTGGCGGCATGTATATGTAATGAAGCAAATAATTTTCCACAATAGCAGCAGCATAAATGGTATATGACCAGCCATCCCCCATAGTGATGGTGAAATTATCACCGGCGCGTATCCCCATTTCACGGGCCAACTTTTCTGTAACTATTACGCCGGGTTGTGTAAATGTACGATAATTTACCATTAAATTGGGCGATGAAAAACGAGATTGAGACATAAAGCCAAAACTTGGGACTACTAGATTAATAAAATCCGCCAAGCGGGTCATATCCTCCGGCACTATAACCGTAGCAGGAAACCCACCAGCATCTGTATGCGCATCGGCGGCCATTGCGCGGATGAACAGTGCATCCGCGGCATGTCCTGGCTGCATAGCCAACACCAGCAGCTCTGCTTGGCCAGCATATGACAGCTCCCGCGTGTGTACACGGGCATCGTAGGTAACAATATCCTCAAATTGCAACCTAGCCACACTGCCTATAGAGTCACCCAACCCAAAAGCCGTCACAAGTAGAGCCGTGCACCCAGCAACCCCAGCCAAAGTCATAAAAAACCGCCGCTTGTATCTAAAAATATTACGCGATGTTACCTTGCTTATAAACCCCAGCCGCTTCCATATGGCTGGGATTTTTTCAATTAACACGCGCTTGCCCGGCTCTGGGGCCTTTGGGCGCATAAGGTTGGCCGCTTCGCCCTGCACAGTTGTGATGCAAGTAAATATCACAGCCACCGTAACAGAAGCCACCGAAGAAAGTACCGCAACAACCGCAACCCGCCAAGGGATGGCATGGTTAGACTCGGGCATGCTGTATAAGTGCCCGTATGCATCAAAAATAATGCGCGGTATCACTTGCGAACCCAGTGCCGCGCCAACAAGCCCACCTGCTAAGCCAGAAATAAGCGCATAGCTTATGTACTTTAACAGTATTGCACCGGGCCTGTACCCTAGAGCTTTGTAAATGCCTATTTGCCCGCGCTGTTCTTCTATCATACGGGTCATGGTTGTTAGGCTTACCAATATCGCAACCAAGAAAAATACAAGCGGAAATACATAGCCCACGCTTTCTAGGCGCAGCGTGTCTTGGAAATATGATTCAAATGCTATGCCATTTTGCCGCGTAAACACAAACCCGCCTATACCACCGCTAAGGAAATCTTGCATCTGTGTACGCCACTTTAGGGCTGCGGCGTTATAAGCATCCGATACCTGATGGATATCTCTTGAGCCATTCATAATTACATAAATATCCGTATACACCGGCGAGACAAAGGCCCCCGTATACACAAAAGCAAAGTAACGGATAGAGCCGTCACCCAGCGTGGTGTTGCCCCGCTCGCCAGTCAAGTAAAGTGGCGAATCGGCTATGCCGGTTATGGTAAATGTGTCATCCGCAAAAATCGTAAAAAACCGCGCCATATCACCATGGCTAAGTACAACTTCGTCCCCTATAGCAAGCCCGCCTTCGCGCAAAAACCGCCGTTCTACGGCAATCTCGCCACGCGAAGCGGGCCAACGGCCTTCTAGCAATATAGGCGCGTTAACTGGGTCAATGATACCGCTGGTGCTGGAACTGAGATTAGGACCGGTATAAGAATATGTACGCATTACGCGCCTAACACCCCGGACATATACATATACATCAATAATATTTGCCGGCATTGCTTGCTCAACGCCATATACCTCGCTAATTGCGATTACATCATCCTGGGTAAAGCCAAGTGGGTGCCTTAGCTGCAAATCGTATAGGTTAGCACGCCTGTATGCTGCATCTGCCGCATCACGCATATGGATAGCCGTCGCATGTATGCCCACCACAACAAAAGCACCCAGCAACGATATCATTAGCAGGGAGATGAAGCGGTTTTTTGTGGCTATAATTTCGCGATATATGTCTTTCCAAAAAGGGCTCATGATTTACCACTCAATCTCTGAAACTGGTATAGGTGATGGGTTGTCTATTACAGATTCTACTTTGCCGCTTTTAATTTTTACAATACGGTTGGCCATTGGGGTGATGGCTGTGTTGTGAGTTATAACTACCACGGTCATACCTTTTTGGCTGGCTTCTTGCAATGTCATGAGTATCCCCTTGCCGGTTTCATGGTCAAGTGCACCGGTAGGCTCGTCACATAATAATAGCTTAGGGTTTTTGGCCAAGGCGCGGGCAATAGCTACCCGCTGCTGCTCGCCACCAGAAAGCTGGGCAGGGAAATTGTTTAACCTATGCGACAGCCCTACCTCATCAAGTATGGCTTTTGGGTCAGCGGCTTGGCTGCGGATATGGGATGCAAGCTCAACATTTTCTAGTGCGGTCAGGTTTTGGATTAGGTTGTAAAACTGGAACACAAAGCCTATATCGTCACGGCGGTAGGTAGTACGCTGGCGGCGGCTTAGGCGGGTTATATCACGGTCGCCTACCATTATTGTGCCACCGGTTGCATGGTCCATCCCGCCAAGGATGTTGAGTATTGTGGACTTGCCGGCACCAGAAGGGCCAACTATTACGCTAAAGCGGCTGTCTTCTAACTCGAATGATACGCCGTCCAGCGCGCGGATAGTCATATCGCCTTGCTTATAATCGCGTATTACGTTGGTGAAATTTACATAGCTCATTGTTGGCAAAACGCTCCTTGTGTAAGCTTAAATGTTAGGTGCTGAATTTATAATTGTTGGGATTGTACCACACATGTCTGTACAAGTTGCAGTCACATAGAGTAAAATGCCGCATAAACCCAAACTACAAAGTACAAAGGACGTGAAAAAATGCCATTACAAGACGCATGGAAACGCATTTCACTAGACACAAGAGGCGAGCCCGTAAAACACGTATGGGACGAATATCTCGCCAAAGAAAAAGTAGTATATGCAAACATCTTACGCAACAAAACCACCCGCCTAGAAGGCACCGTGTCAGAGTTGGCCGAGAGCCTTCGCCTAACCCCCACATACATGTTTGCCTTCCTAGACGGTATCCACGAAGCCGTAGATGGGGTGCCTACCCTGGAAGAAATCGAAGAGGATACAATGGTAGCCTTCGATATCGAATATGACAGGCTTTACAAACAAATGGTGGAATATAAAGCAGACGACCTGTACGGCCTACCAGAATGGGACGAGATTTTCACCCCCGAACGGCAAAAAGAACTGTATACAGAGCAAAAGCGCTCACACACCATAGTGCGCAACGAAGCAAAAACCGGCCGCAACGAGGCTTGCCCATGCGGAAGCGGTAAGAAATACAAAAAATGCTGCGGAGCGGCATAGTGGATACCGCCAAAACAGTAAAAATGGCAAGTGGCTGTGAAGCAGTAAGCGAGGCAGCAGCAATAATAGCAAGCGGCGGTATTGCGGCCTTCCCAACAGAGACGGTATACGGCCTGGGCGCAGATGCATTTAACCCCACAGCCGTAGCCCGCGTATACGCCGCAAAAGGCCGCCCAGGAGATAACCCACTTATCATGCACATAGCAGATAGCGAGGTTTTTTTCCGGTTAACAGAAGACCCACCCCCCTATGCACGCGCCTTAATAAAGGCTTTTTGGCCGGGGCCGCTGACTCTTGTCGCCAAAAAAAACCGTGACCTGCCGCTATGGGTAGGCGGCCACCCCAAGGGCACAGCCGGAACAGTTGGCATTAGGATGCCATCTCACCCGCTGGCCCTTGCTTTAATTAAAGCATCTGGCTGCATAGTAGCTGCGCCCAGCGCCAACTTGGCCGGCACCCCCAGCCCCACCATAGCCGCGCATGTGGCCGGTGATTTTGCTAAGGGTGAAATCGACTATATATTAGATGGTGGTGCAGTACCGGGCGGGCTAGAGTCCACGGTAGTGGATGTAACTGGGCCTGCGCCGGTAGTACTACGCCCTGGGGCAATAACGGTTGAAATGATAGCCAATGCCACAGGCATTAAAACCCACCAACCAGATATGCATACACCTAGTAAAGAAGCGCCTGACTCACACCTGGCTGTGCAAGAGAACAAAACCCCACCGCGTTCGCCCGGCATGAAATACCGCCACTATGCGCCAAAAGCGCCCATGACGCTTTTAATAGGAAATGACAGCGAAATAGCCGCATATATACAAGGCCAATGCAAACAAATGTATAACCAGCGCATGGGTATACTTGTGACTGATGAAACGCAAGCCATGCTTATTCAAAGCTTGCAACACAAGCACATAAACTATATAACCCTAGGCCCCAAGGCCTCGCTGGAAACCATAGCGCAAAACCTATACGCCACCCTACGCCAATTTGACGCGATAGGCGTGGATGTGATTT
The DNA here is from genome assembly GCA_009785605.1 of Defluviitaleaceae bacterium. Classification (GTDB taxonomy): domain Bacteria; phylum Bacillota; class Clostridia; order Lachnospirales; family WQUN01; genus WRAN01. The sequence goes on from WQVY01000006.1 coordinate 56,617, forward strand.
TTGCTGAAGGGTTTGTACAAGACGGCATTGGCATAGCCATTATGGACCGTATGACAAAAGCCGCAGAAGGCCGTGTAACCTATGTATAAGGGGTGTACCCTATGATAACAGACCCATTTTTATTGAATGCCGAGAAATTAAACACGCAAAACTTGCTTTCCCTAGAACCGCTGCGCTTCCTTGCACATTTTTACACAACGGCAGGGCTTGAACGACCCGCGGGGGCAGTACCTTACGACGATTTACAGGGAGAGCCCACATGGGAGCGCTCGCTGGAGTATAACTTCCGCGGGCATATGTTTGGGCACTACCTGTCTGCACTAGGTATGGCCTATAGGAAAAAAGACGAATACGCACCCCAACTGCTGCAACGCATTCGCACTGCTGTGCTGGGGTTAAAAGAATGCCAAGATGCCTTCGCAAAAAAATATCCCGACCGGGAGGGATATATCGCCCCCTTTGGGGACGGGCGGCTGGATGAGTTTGACGGGCTAACGGGAGGCACAGGACTACCCACCAGCGGCACGGTGTGGGTACCGTGGTATAACCTACACAAGGTGCTTGCTGGTTTGCTGGATATTCATAAAAACGTAGAGGACGACCTAGTCGGGACAGTTGCACTAGATATTGCCAAGCGCTTTGGCGAGTATTTTTACAATGTGCGGGCTACCCAATATAGCGATGAAAACCGAAAAAAACTACTCCACATCGAATATGGCGGCATGAACGATGCCCTTTACGAACTATTCCGCATTACTCGCGACCCAAAGTTTAAAATCAGCGCCGAGTGCTTCGATGAGTTGTCCCTGTTTGACGCACTTGCCGGGGGGCAAGACGTATTACCCGGCCGTCATGCCAATACACAAATCCCCAAGTTTATTGGTGCATTAAAACGCTATACCACCTTAAAAAATGAGTCGCAATTTTATGATTCGCTTACACAAGAAGAAAAGTCATCCCTGGATAAATACTTTGTAGCGGCAAAAAACTTCTTTGACATTGTGCTGGCAAACCACTCCTATATCACGGGTGGCAATAGTGTGGGCGAGCATTTCCGCACCCCAGAAGTGATGGCAGAGTCCATCAACCGAGACGACACTCACGAGACATGCAACGGCCACAACATGTTAAAACTCGCCCGCGAGTTATTTATCGTGACAAAGGAAATAAAATACGCCGATTATTACGAAAATGCGTTTATTAATGTGATTTTATCTTCCCAAAACCCCGAAACAGGGCATATGACCTATTTCCAACCCATGGGCACTGGGTACAACAAGCTATTTGGCTTTAACCGCTTCTGGTGCTGTATAGGCACAGGGGTGGAAAGTTTTGCAAAATTGGGTGACTCTATTTACTTCCCGTTTAGTGAGCGGGTATATGTAAATATGTATTTTAGCTCTGTTTTCACAGATGAGGCCCTTAACATAAAACTCACACAAGAGGCCAATATCCCATATAACTCCCTGGTTACTTTCACTGTTGATGCATTAGACGGTAGCGACATTGTACAACCTACGGAGCTATACTTCCGCATACCAGACTGGTGCAATGGTGCGCCCACCGTGGTTAAAAACAACGCGGTTATAACTTCACCTGTGATAAAAGACGGATATGTTGTCATTAACAATTGTGCAAAAGGCGATACAATTTCCCTCACGTTCCCTGCAGTGGTGGCATACCATTCGTTGGCGTACAATTCCAATATTACGGCATTCCGTTATGGGCCTGTGGTGCTTAGCGCGGCCATGGGTGATATAAATATGAGCCAGTACTCCCCTAATGGGATATTGGTACAAGTGGCCGTGCGAGATACTACTGCGCCTTCTATGCTTATTGTCAACAATGGGCAGACCGCTACCCAGTGGAAGGAAAACCTAGCAAACAATCTTGTGCGTATAGCTTGTACCGATGACACAGCGCTACAATTCGAACTAAAAGGTACGGAGCTAGACGAAACCCTCATTTTCACCCCCCATTATAAGCAGTACAAAAACCGCTATGGCTTGTACTTCATGCTAACAGAGCCTAACTCCCCCATAATAAAGGCCGCTATGGCCGCCGCGGAAGAAGAAAAGCGAGAAATGGCTTTGTGCGCAGCGTATCTCACCAACTTTGACAACCACGCCTATGAAGGCAAGTATCAATTGCAATCCCATAAATCCTCTGTAGGGTCGTGGAATGGGCGCTCATATCGTCATGCCCAGGGTAAGGGGTGTTGGTTTGAGTACACAATGCCGATTTTTGCAAACCAGGAAAACATACTGTGTTTGACGCTTTCCAAGGCAGACAAGGGACGTGTATGGGCAATTTATATAAACGGGGAATTTTTCCTAGAAGAAACTACAGTGTCTGATGGAGAAAAAACGCCCTTTTATACCGTTACCCGCGCCATCCCTGAAAAATACACGGCCGGTAATGCCCAGGAAATAACTATAAAGTTTCAGCACAAGAATGAAAATACCGATGGTTTTGTAGGCGGTATTTTTGGGATAAAAATCAAGAATCAACAATAAGAAGCTGTATTCAACCCCGCCAACGGCGCCTTTTCGGTCAGATTTTCACCACTTTTCGTTGGCCCCTCCTTGCTTGCCTTAATGGCAAGCCGCGTCAGAGCCGCCTCAATTGGCAAAA
>WQVY01000007.1 GCA_009785605.1 Defluviitaleaceae bacterium
ATGGCCAGAGATAGCCCGTGAGGTAGCCGCTTCATGCCAAGGTGCAAGAAGTGTAATAGCCTTTACCGAAGGCCGCCTAATGTCAGAAAAACTTGCCTACTATGTAAATGAGCTAGAAGGCGACGGCTTCGCCCGTACCCACCATGGCAGTATATCCAAAGAGCAACGCTTCGAAGCAGAAAGCGACCTGCGCGCCGGGAAGCTCCGCTTACTATGCGCAACATCCTCTATGGAACTGGGTATAGACGTTGGCGAAATAGACAGGGTGATACAAGTTGCATGCCCGTCATCTATAGCCAGTGTCATGCAAAGGCTTGGCCGCGCCGGTCACAACCCAGGCAGGGTAAGCACGATGCATATGTTCCCCCGCACTGTGTCAGAAAACCTTTACTGTGCTCTTACAGCCAACGCGGCCCGTGCCGGGGGCATAGAAAAATCCCGCCCGCCCCGCCAGTGCCTGGATGTACTGGCACAGCACTTAGTGTCTATGGCTACAGCAGCCGGTTATACAGTAGATGATGTTATGACACTGCTGCCAAGTGCATACCCCTTCCGTGAGGTATCCCATGACGATGTGCGCGGTATACTGCGAATGCTTGCTGGGGACTACGAACACAAGCGCGACATACCAGTACGCCCACGCCTAATATACGACAGGATAAACGAGCGCATAGAAGGCGATGCATACAGCCGTATGCTGGCCACGTCTGGGCCGGGGACTATCCCTGACACAGGCATGTATGCTGCCAAGACCCAAAGTGGCGTTAAAATTGGTGACTTGGATGAAGAATTTGTTGGCGAAATGCGAGTAGGGTATAAGTTTTTGCTAGGCTCGTTCGCATGGCGGATTTCATCCATTACCAAGGATACTGTTAGCGTGGCCCCGGCTTCACCTGAAGGCGCAATCCCCCCGTTTTGGCGGCATTCGCAGCTTAGCCGCAGGTTGCAGACAGGGCTCTTTTTTGGGGAACAGTTGCGCAAGCTGACTCAGGCATCATACTCCGGCAATCTAATACCAGAGCTGCAAGCATTGGGCCTAGACGAACACGCAGCCGAAGATACCGCAGATTTTATAGAGCGCCAGCTAGAAGTCACCCAAGTACTACCCAATGACCTAGAACTTATTGCAGAGCACTCGCACAACGAAACCGGGCTCCACCAGATAATGATACATTCCATTTACGGGCGGCAGGTAAACGCACCGCTGTCTTTGCTGCTAACCCTAACCGCCAAAAGCCTAACCGGCACAGATGTAGACAGTTTCGATGATGACGACGGTATCCTACTAATGTCCCGCGGCGAAAACGCCATCCCAGAAGAACTGCTGCAAGCCATCCGCCCCGAGACTGCACAAGAAATACTAGAAGCCGCCTTACCCGGCACGCCGTTGTTTAACATAAGCTTCCGCCACAATGCCGGCCGGGCACTTATGATGGGCGTGCGCAACAAAAAACGCACCCCCCTATGGGTGCAACGCTTCCGCGCAAGCGAAATGCTGGACAACGCAATCCATCACAAAGAGCACCCCCTAATGCGCGAAACAAAGCGCGAATGCCTAGAAGATTATTGGGACTTGCCGGGGCTTATAGACCTACTGGTAAATATACAGTCTGGCGTGGTAAAGGTACGCGAGCTATTTGTAGATGAACCCTCTCCCATGTCGTTACCCCTGCGCAGGAAATCGGAAGCGGACTTGGTATACAACTACACCCCCACAACAGAGAATGTACTAGCCATAGCCTCCCAAACAGCCAAAGCAGCGCTAAAAGATATAGGGCATAAGCTAAAACCCAACCCAGACCAGTTGGTACTCGTCTCCGAACGCCAAAAGCTACCCGAAGACATAAACGGCTTGCACAGCTTGCTAATGATAGAAGGGGACATAATTGCCGGGGAAATACCCATGCCACTAGAGTGGTTCGAAACCCTAGCAGCACAGGGCCGCTGCCTATATATAGAGCCAGGGTTATGGATAGCGGCAGAGCATAAAGAAACATACCAAGCCGCGCTAGAAGACAATGACGCAGAAGCCCGCCAAAACATAGTACGGCGCGCACTAAGATACCGCGGTGCAATGGATACAGCACAGTTGGCCGAGAGATATTTTTGGCAAGAAGAAACTGCGCAACAGCTGCTAGACGCATTGATAGAGCAAGGTACTGCAATTATGGAATCAGGCCTATACTACCATGCCGAACTATACGAGCGCGCCCGCCGCGCCACAATAACCCAGCGGCGGCAAGTGCGCACAGTACCAGGCTTCCACTACGCAGCACTGGTGGCAGGGCAGCTAAAAAACCTAGCCCCCCCGCAAGAGCAACTACGGCAAGCCCTGGAGAAACTCTCTGGCAGGTCTTTCCCGGTAGGCCAGTGGGAGGCGGCACTACTACCTGCAAGGGTAACAACATACCGCCCCGAGCTACTGGACAAGCTGCTTGCAAGCGGCGAAGTATTCTGGCGTTTAAGCAATGAAAGCATCACCTTCCACCCCCATACAGACATAGACTGGGACGCGGACCTAGACCAATACCTGAGCAGCGCAGACCTAGACCAAGACGAGCAACTTATCATCCAGCTACTACAAAAACGTGGCGCGACATTCCTTTATACACTGCCGCACGATATGGTAAAAATAAAAAAACCACTGCAGAGTGTGCTGTTCCCCCTTATGGAAAAAGGCCTAATATACGCAGACAGCTTCATACCCATACGCATGTGGATGAACAAAGACAAAACCAGCAAATCATCCATCCGCCAAAGGGTAGCGGCCCGTGTAACGGCTACAGACTCTGGGCGCTGGGATATTGTGCGCCCACTTAAGCCGCTAAGTATAGACGAGCGGATAAGCCGCGCATTTGACAAAACCAGTATACTTTGCCGGGAAACCATAGCGCCACTGCCAGATACCCCATGGTCAGCGGCCCTTGAAGCATTGCGTGTATGGGAATACACTGGCCGTGCGCGGCGTGGCTACTTTGTAGAAGGGCTCTCTGGCGCGCAATATATCCGCGATGATGCATACACCCAAATCACCCAAGCACTGGAGCATCCTACAGACAAAGTCATATGGCTGCCCGCGCCAGACCCAAACCAAGCTTGGGGCAAGACCTTGCCGTATAGCACAGACAAATCATTTATAAGCGCACAAGGCACTGTTGTTGCATTAAAAAAAGGCATACCCATAGCTGTTTTTGAGCGTAAGGGGCATACCTTGCGTGTATTTGATGAAACTGTACTTGAAACTGTGTTAGCAGAAGCGCTTGCCGCTTTTACGGAAGCAGTCAACAAGCGCAACATTTACCCAAGCTCAAGCATAATAACCGTAAAAGATTACCCGCAACACGCTACCCAAGCATTAATAGATGCAGGGTTTGTACGGGTCATGATGGATTATGTGTATTACCGTACACGGGCATGATTTAATATAGACTATACTACTTCTAAAACAGGCATGTACTCATATATTTCAGCCCGCAATCGTTTATAACAATACCAAAATGCTTACCCGCATCCTCACCCCGCAACTGCTTTACGGCAGCCATCAAGTTAGCCCCAGAGGAAAAACCAGCGAATATTCCTTCTTTTTTTGCAAGAAGCCGGGTCATAGATTCGGCTTCTTCGTCTGTTACGGTTATACAGCCGTCTATTAGATTTTTGTCCACGATATCCATAGCCTTAGAATAGCCGCCGCCTTGGATTTGGTGGTATGTGCCTTGGATGATTTCGCCCTTGTAGTAGGCACAGCCGTATGGCTCTACTGCATAGCACCGCATTTTGGGGTTTATGCTCTTAAACACTTGGGAATACCCAGTAAATGTACCACCCGTGCCTATAAAATCCGCAAAGGCCTGTATTTGTCCTTGTGACTGGGCCCACATTTCATGGGCGGCAGGCTCTTGGGCTCTTGCGTTGTCGAAATTTTTGAACTGGTTAAGGAAAAAGGCACCCGTCTCGCGGACAATGCGCTCAGCTTCTTCTTCTACCAACCGTATATCCTCGCTGGATACTTTGCCTTTAACAGAACCCGGTGCCTGGTCTACCAGCACAACCTCGCCGCCAAAGGCCTCTATCATCTTAGCCCTTTCTGGTGAGTTGCCTTTTGACAGCACACATATAACCCGGTACCCCTTGGCAGAGCCAACCATGGCTACACCTGTGCCGGTGTTGCCGCTAGACATCTCCAATAATGGCTGCCCAGGCCTGAGCATACCCTTGCACTCTGCCATGTTAATCATGCCAAGGGCTATACGGTCTTTTTTGGAGAAACTAGGGTTTAAATATTCTAGCTTGGCATAAATATGGCCATCATAGCCTAGATGTTTTTTTATCATATCCAGGCGCAGTAGTGGCGTGCTTCCTATTGCTTGGGTGATATTGGTGATGTATGCGGCCATTTTCATTACCCCTTTAGAGAATTTAGTGGCAGTCTATATATTAAATTTCGTAAGAAATCAAAACTCACCCACAGGCGTTATAGCAAACGTGTTAGCAATAGCAGTACACCAAAAACAGCCACCACGCCAGTTGCAACAATGTCTCTTTTTGTGATTAGCATTATTTTCATGCGTGTACGGTCTACATCGCCACGGTAGCACCTAGCTTCCATAGCCGTTGCCAGCTCGTCTGCCCGCTTGAAAGCGGATACAAACAGCGGTACTAAAACAGGCAGCAAGCTCTTAGCGCGCTTTAGTATCCCACCTGTGTCCAGTTCGGCACCACGGGCTTTTTGGGCCTTCATGATCTTGTCCATTTCTTCGGCCAAGGTGGGGATAAAGCGCAGTGCTATTGTCATCATCATTGCTATATCATGAGCCGGGACTTTTAGGGGTTTTAGCGGCTTAAGCAACGCCTCAATGCCATCTGTTAAATGTATTGGTGAGGTAGTAAGCGTTAGGATAGACGAGCCGGCAATAAGCAATATAAGCCTTAGCGCCATCTGCGCTGCCATAACTAGCCCTTCTGTTGTAACTCGCAAGATGCCAACGGCAAACAACACGTTTTCGCCGGGTGTCATAAACAGGTTAAACACAACCATAAACACCATAATAAACAACAGCGCCCTAAGCCCCCGCAACAAAAACAACACCGGCACCTTTGCCAGCTTTACCACAAAAAGGACAAACAGCGCCGCAACCCCATACCCTGCAAAGTTGTTAACAAAAAACAGCACCGTAATAAAAAACATAGTACCCGCAAGCTTAACCCGCGAGTCCACATGATGGACTACAGAATTGGATGGGTAATACTGCCCAATGGTTATACGTGTCATTTTATCCCCTTATCTTTTAAAGACAATCCCATGATTGTACTGGCCAGGCCCTCTATTGTAAAAATGTCTTGTGGGATAGCCTTGTTTAACATGCCCAACCTCGTGGCGAGGTGGCTCATTTGGGGGATATCCAGTCCTATTTGTGTCAATTTTTCGGCTTGGGCAAATACCTTTGACGGGGTACCGTCGTATAACAGCTTGCCTTGGTTTAGCACTACTATCCTATCTGTAAGGCGGGCGGCATCATCCATACTATGGGAAACCAATATTACCGTCAGGCCCATGACTTCGTGCATGTATTTTATTTGTGCAAGTATCTCGTCGCGGCCTTTTGGGTCAAGGCCAGCGGCCGGCTCGTCCAATACTAGTATACTTGGGCGCATGGCCAGTACACCGGCAATGGCAGCACGGCGCTTTTGCCCGCCGGATAGTTCGAATGGTGATTTCTCGTAAAATTCTTCCCCCAACCCTACGGTTGTAAGGGCCTGGCGAACATGCTCGTCTATTTCTGCTTCTGTAAGGCCCATGCGTGTTGGGCCAAATGCCACGTCTTTGTATATGGTGGATTCGAATAGCTGATGCTCTGGATATTGGAACACCAAGCCTACCTTTTGCCGGATGGCTTTAAGGTTGGATTTGCCTACTTGGATATCCTCGCCTTGTATTATGACTTGGCCCATACTGGGCTTGAGTAAGCCGTTAAGGTGCTGGATTAACGTGCTTTTGCCGCTTCCTGTATGACCTATCAGGGCTACCATTTCGCCTTGGTTGATGTTTAGGTTTATATCAGACAGGGCAGTCCTTTCAAAAACAGAGCCTTGGCTGTATATGTGACTTAGGGCTTTTATTTGGATTATGGGCGCAGTTTCATTGCTGTTTTGGTTAGGGTTGGCGTGACTAGATATGGATATATCACTGGCCTGGCTTGGGTAATCATGTGGCGTGGCCAAAAGCGCTTGTATAGTCTTATCCGCTGCAAACTCGTCCACAGTAAGGATATCGCCAGCTACATCCAGCCCTGCTTCACGCAACATGTGCGCCAAGGCAGTAACCGGTGGTACGGCCAGTTCGTAACGCGTCATTGTCTCGACTTGGGAAAACACACCACGCGGGTCCGAGTCCAGAACAACTTCCCCTTCATGCATAACTATTACCCGCTTAGCATGGGCGGCTTCCTCCATAAAATGGGTAATAAGGATTATTGTAATACCTTCGTCGTTGAGCGTCTTGATGGTGCTTATAACCTCACGGCGGCCAGACGGGTCCAGCATTGCGGTAGGCTCGTCCAGCACTATGCAGCTTGGGCGCATAGCCAGCACACCGGCTATTGCTACCCGCTGTTTTTGCCCACCAGATAAGTTGTGAGGTGCCGCGCTTGCAAACTCGCTCATACCAACTATGCCAAGCATCTCATCCACTGTTTCGCGGATTTGTTGTGGTGGTATGCCCAAGTTTTCTGGGCCAAAGGCTACATCTTCTTCTACCACGGTGGCTATGAGCTGGTTGTCTGGGTTTTGGAACACCATGCCCACAGTCTGGCGTATTTCCCACAAGTGGGCCATGCTTGTAGTGTCTTTGCCATTTATCCACACCACACCCTGGCTTGGGGCCAAAAGGGCATTGAGATGGCGGGCCAATGTGGATTTACCACTGCCGTTGTGGCCTAGTACAGCTACAAACTCGCCAGCCGCGATAGATGTTGTTATGCCCTTTAATGCCTGGGGCGTATCGCCCTCACCTGCATAGGCGAAATGAATATTTTCTGTTTTTATCATGAGCGAAATAATATCACAACCATAAACAAAAAAGAATGCCTTATACGAACGGGTGCCATGTTCGTATAAGGCATTCTCTTAATATACATCTTGGCTGAAGATACATTAGTGTGGCTATTGTACTTTAATAATCTCATCCCAAAAAGCAGCGTACTCCTCTTTCGACTTGCGTGGGTATGCCTCTTTTATTTCCAGCGCTGCCTTTGCACCATCGGCCAGTAGGTCAATGGCTGTCATGGTAAGCAGCTTTGCTGGCAGTATATAAGCCAAATCATCGTCTGCCACATCAAGCTCGGCGCTATGAAGTATGCCGTTAAAGCCACTAACACTGGGGTGAATTGCCGGTAGTAGCCATGTAACATCGCCCATATCTGTACTACCGCCGAAGGGCTTGCCGTCTTCTACCAACGCATCAGGGGCTATGGTTTGAGTGTTGTGCGCAAAAAGCTTGCCTATGCATGGGTTTTGTATAAGGGGGTAGTATCCGGGGATATCTATAATTTCTACTTCTGCGCCCAGTGCGTAGGCGCAGCCTTTGATGGCCCGGTTTACTTGAGCGTTAACGTTTTTCATGGCTTCTGTGTTTGCGGCACGTACGAAGCACTCCATCCGTACATCGGCAGGGACAGTGTTTACAATATCGCCGCCTTTGGTGATTATGGGGTGTACACGCACCCTATCTATATCGCGAAAGGTTTCCCTCAGTGCATTTATAGCTTGCAACGAAAGCGTTGCGGCGTAAAGTGCATTTACCCCAAGCCATGGGGCCGAGCCAGCGTGAGCTTCCTTGCCTATGAAGCGTATTTCTTTGCCTATAAACCCTAGAGATGTACCGCCTGTGACAATGTGCGCACCAGGGAAATTGGTTTCTGCGTGTACCATCATTGCCATATCTATGTCATCGAATGCACCTTCTGCAATCATTTGTTGCTTGCCACCCAACCAGGCTATCTTGCCCTCGCGGCGCAACGCCTGTCGCTCACTAATTTGCACGTACTCCTCTGCCGGTGTGGCCGCAAAGCATACATCCCCGTCTAGGTGTGCGGCCACCGCAGAGATACCCATGGCGCAACCTACCAATACCGCCAACTGTGCAGCGTGGCCACACGCATGGGCCGCGCCTGTTACCGGGTTGGCATGTGGGTGTTGTGGACTTATTACGGCATCCAGCTCACCCATAATCATTACTTTTGCTGTGTGGGTTTTGCCGTATGCCCAGCCTTTTAGGCCGGTAAGGGCTACATGGTGTATATCTTGTATACCGGCATCTTCTAGTTGCGACTTGACTGCGGCGGACGTGACATACTCTGCATATCCTAGCTCTGGGGTAGCGCGGCAAGCTTTGCCAAAGGCTATTATGGCCTCGCGGTTGGCTTCTATTGCGGCGTTGGCTTGCTGCTTTAGCTGATTTTTGTCCATAGATTGCCTCCTTTTGTTTTTGACATAAATCACGGATGTAGATATACTTCTCTTGCAGATATGGCCTTTAGGGATGGCAAAAAACATTTGGGGGTATCATAATGACAGAGTTCATTAACATGTGGAAAAATTTCGCTAACTTTAAGGATCGTACAACAGTAAGAGGCTATTGGATGGCATTTTTGTTCAATATTATTATTGCCTTTGTAATTGGTATTATTGCCGGTATAACTGGGCTAATGGCTATTAGTGTAATTTACTCACTGGCTATCTTCGTCCCAGCTCTTGCAATGTTGGTCCGCCGTTTGCGCGACGCTGGCAAGCACTGGGCATGTATGTTCGTAGCGCTTATTCCGCTAGCGGGCATCATTATACTTATTGTTTTCCTTGTCAAGGCATCTGTGCCCAATGACGGAGTACCCGTAGTATAGTAAAATAAAGTTTCCAACCATACAAAGGCCTTTCTGCATAAGTATCAGATATACGGCACAGCATACAAATTTACGAAAAGGGATGTCACGGACATCCCTTTTTTATGCCTGTAGATATCTACTTTCTATTTCTATTTCTCCGTAATTTTGACACTACCACTTCCAAGCAGCGCTTCCAGTGCCTTCACAAGGTCATCGCTTATACTAACCCAGTAAGACTTATTAGCCAAAAACTTGCGGTTTTGTGCCTCGTTAAAAATCATGACTTGTGTATCCCCACGATAAGCAGACAAGATATCCGTGATATGGTTGGGTGGTATGGGCCTGGACTTGGGCACTTTGACCCAAAGCGTCTTGGCTGCCGTATCTTGTGGGATATCATCATATAGCAGCATATCATTGGCTATAATCTTCGAGTCTTCGTCTTCACGCACGCTTACTTTGCCTTGAACGATTACTACCTGTTCGGAGTTTAGCTTTGGGCCAAACTTTTCATAAAGCTTGTTAAAAACCACAACCTCCACGGCCCCATACATATCTTCAACAGTTAGGAAACAGAAAGGTTTGTTCTCTGCCTTGGTGTATTTCACACTTTTGGCGGTAATCATGCCGCCATATTTCACAGACTGACCATCTGTTAAGCCGCTGGGGGCATCTTCTGCGGTTTTATCTATGTTATTTTCGGCATCACTTGTGTATTCTGCCTGCTCTTCACCTGCGTACCCGCCTTCTTCTCCCGCTTCGCCTACGTTAAAATCCAAGCTGGTATAGTTAGTATAGCGCCGAAGCACATCTTCATAGTCTGATAACGGGTGCCCGCTTACATATACACCCAGCATGTCTTTCTCGTTAGCAAGCAGCATCCGCTTGGGTAACTCGCCAATGTTGGGCAGGTCGTCGGGTTCGTAGCTGTCATCTGTGGATTCGTCTAGGTCGAACAGGGACATCTGGCCTTGCAGTGTGGTTTTCTTGGTAAGTTGCTGGCCGCTCATTATATTCTCGAATACAGTCATATACTGTGCACGGGTGCCGCCAAGCGAGTCGAAGGCCCCTGCCTTTATTAGACTCTCGACACAGCGCTTGTTTATATCGTAAGGCGACATGCGCCTTATAAAGTCCGTAATCCCGCGAAACTTGCCGCCACGCTCACGCTCTTTTACCATGGCGTTAACCATCCCGCGCCCAACGTTGCGTATTGCCGCAAGGGCAAACCGAATATCGTTGCCTGCCACGCTAAATGTAACATGCCCTTCATTGATATCTGGCGGGAGAAGTTTAATGCCCATCTTCTTGCACTCGTAGATATACGCGGCAACTTTGCCTATACTGTCCATGTAAGATGTCATAGTTGCGGACATAAACTCTACCGGGTAATAGCATTTAAGCCACGCGGTTTGGTAGCTTACAACGGCATAACCCGCCGCATGTGACTTGTTAAAAGCGTATGCAGCAAAGTCTGTCATATCGTCAAATATTTGGTTTGCGGCCGCTTCCGGCACACCATTTGCTATGCAGCCCGGCACGCCGTCTTCTGGCAAGCCATATATGAAGTTTTTGCGCTCCTGGGCCATAACATCGGCTTCTTTTTTAGACATAGCACGGCGTATAAGGTCGCTACGGCCCATGCTGTAACCAGCCAGGTCACGCACTATCTGCATTACTTGCTCCTGATACACTATACATCCGTAGGTGTCTTTTAATATAGGCTCTAGGGATGGATGCATGTAGCTTATCTTGCTAGGGTTGCGTTTACCCCTCACGTACTTGGGGATAGAGTCCATAGGCCCAGGCCTAAAAAGAGAAATACCTGCGATGATATCCTCCATATTTCCTGGGGAAAGGTCACGCATGAAGTTCTTCATCCCGCTAGACTCTAATTGGAACACACCGTCTGTCTTGGCTTGGCTTATTAGCTCGTATACTTTTGGGTCGTTGTATGTCCAGTTGTTAAGGTCTATTTCAATGCCACGGCCGCGCTTTACTTCTTCTGCCGCTATGCGTATTACTGTTAGGGTCCGCAGGCCTAGGAAGTCCATCTTAAGCAGGCCTAGTTCTTCTACTGTTTTCATGGAGAACTGGGTGGTTACAACGCCGTCGTTGAGGTTTAAGGGGATGTATTCTTGTACTGGTTTGTCACAAATTACAACCCCTGCTGCGTGCGTTGATGCGTGGCGGGGTAAGCCTTCAAGCCTTAGGGCCATGTCCATGAGGTTTTGGGTGTCATCTTCCCCTTCGTAGGCATCTTTTAGCTCGGGGTTTTTGTCTAGGGCCTTGTTAATTGTTATCCCAAGCTCCGTAGGTATCATTTTGGCGACCCTGTCTACATCTGCGTATGGCATGCCCAGTGCGCGGCCTACATCACGGGTGACGGCGCGGGCGGCCATGGTCCCAAAGGTGATTATCTGGGCGACATGGTCGCTTCCGTATTTTTTGTTTACATAGTCAATGACTTCCTGCCGCCGCTCGTAGCAGAAGTCTATATCAAAGTCCGGCATAGAGATACGCTCCGGGTTGAGGAAGCGCTCAAACAGTAGGCTGTATGGTATAGGGTCAATGTCTGTAATCCATAATGCGTACGCCACAATACTGCCCGCGCCGCTGCCACGCCCAGGGCCTACCATTATCCCATTTTTGCGTGCGTACTCTATAAAGTCCCACACTATGAGGAAATACTCGTTAAAGCCCATGCTGTTAATAGTGTCCAACTCATAATGCAAGCGAGCCAGATGTTTATGGGCATCCTCCCCGTAGCGTTTTGTGAGGCCTATCTCACATATCTGCTTAAGGTATTGGTAAGCATCTTGCTTGTCTGGGACTTCAAAGACCGGGAGCTTATACTCGTTGAATGCTATTTCTACGTTGCAGCGGTCGGCTATTTTTTGGGTGTTTTCTACTGCATCTTTGGCGAATGGGAATAGAGCATACATTTCCTCTGGCGGTTTTAGGTAAAATTGGTCGCTATCAAAGGACATGCGATCCTCGTCAAGGATGGTTTTGCCAGTTTGGATGCACAACAAAACCTCATGAGCCTTTGCATCTGATTGGTTGATATAGTGGACATCGTTGGTAGCTACCAGCGGGATGTCAGTTTCCTTGGACATGCGCACTAGTTGAAGATTAATGGCCTGTTGTTCTTCTGAGCCGTAGTTTTGCAACTCTAAGTAAAAATTACCTTTCCCAAAAATAGACTCGAACAAAAGCGCACGATCCCGCGCGGCTTCATATGTGCTATTTTGCAATATCCTTGGCACTACACCAGATAGGCAACCGCTTAGGGCTATTAGGCCGCTGTTATATTGCTGTAGCAGCTCAACATCTACACGGGGGCGGTAATAAAACCCCTCCGTGAAGCCTAATGATACTAGCTTTACTAGGTTGTGGTAGCCTTCTAAGTTTTCGGCCAGCAGCACAAGGTGCTGATACACCCCGTCAGATGTTTGTTTTTTGTCGTGACGTGAGCCTGGGGCTACGTATACCTCGCAACCCAGTATTGGCTTTATCCCGGCCTTGGTCGCGGCCTTGTAAAAATCTATCACGCCGTACATCACGCCATGGTCCGTGATGGCTAGGCTGTTCATACCTTGGGCCTTGGCTGTGGTTACCAGCTCGGATATTTTTGCTGAGCCGTCTAGTAGGCTGTACTCTGTATGGACGTGCAGGTGGACAAAGGGATATGACATATATTTCTCCTATCTAAACCGCGCAACCCCAAACCCACCATGCCACGTAATATAGAAAACTTCAGGCGGGAACAGGAAGTGCTCATGAACATTAAACAAATACAAAGCCCTAACACCATCCTCTGGCGGGTAAGGCATATGATGGAACCGCCGCACCCGGTAAGTATCCCGGAAGCTATGGTCAAAGAAACTAGTAGGGTCAACCCCAGCGCCAAACAGCAATAGTACTTCAGTCATCTGAAACTCATAATGCCCCCTGGTGTGGGTTGTTACATATAGCCGGTCGTAGCCCAGCTCTTGCGCATAGTCCAGGCCTTGGAAGAAGTCCGTATAAAACATTACCCCAAGCCTGTCCCCATGCTCGCCAAAGTATGCCCTGGCAAAATACGTAAATGAGGCACCACTTATCACAACCAGCATCGCAGCAATTGCCAACTTAGTACGAAACTTCTTGCCCGCTGCAACAGCCTCATACATGCCAATACCCATCAAGAATATTAGCGGGTAAAAAACAATATTGGCCTGGTTAACATTAGCACCCCTAACAACCAGCCCTGCAAAAACCGCCATAGCAAACCAAAACAGCAAAATCATCTTACCCATACTTTGCTTAAACTTTAAAGAGGCAAACAACCCAACAGACATAAAAGGAATAGACCACACAAACATAGTGCCATAGCCAGGTATTGTATTCCAAGGCAAGTCATCTTGCTGCAACAAGATACGCGTCAAAGACCGGGCATTATGCACAAGCTGCGCACGGGGATATGGGCCAAAGAAAAGCAACTCGTCTGTACGGTTATTGTGGAAAAAGGGGATAGTAATCCCAAGCACACTAAAAGTAGGCATATGAAAATAGTTGATAATAATCATGGCTATAATAGGCCACGCAACAGCCGCAAACACAGCAAGAGAGATTAGTAGCGGCTTCCAATATAACCTCCAGTTAAGCGCAAGCAAGTACACCGTCATAGCAAATAAAAACACCGGCACAGAGTACAGCGCAATACCATAGGCATAGAGGCAAAATGCAAAGGCTATCATAGAGCCGGCAAGCCACGGGTTGTAATTAATACGCTGTATAAAGGCAAAAATTTTAGACTTATGCGCCACTATGGTACCTGCGTTATGAGCCTCCACTGACTTTAGCCCCCGGTACAAAAACCAGCACCCAATCATCATCAAGTGCGGGAACATATTACAATCCAACGCCCACCTAGACTGCATAATATGCCATGGGTTAATGGCCCCCATAGCCAACACCGCAATAGTAAGCCCTTTTTTGCCAAAGGCATCCCTTGTAAAACCATACATCGCAAAAAGGCCAAACAGGCTAAACAATAAAATTGGCAGCCGCGCAGATACTACAGACATCCCCATTATCCAATAAAAAGGCACCATAGCATATATCATAAAAGCACTTTGTTGGCCAAAGCCCCATGCATAAAAATGCACCGGCAGCCTCATACCGCTACGGTCCATACCATACCGGGCAATTAATAGCCCATCATATGCAGACATAGCCTCGTCTTGATTAAACCCACCAGGTACAATGCCAAACTGATACACCCGTACCCATATGGCTATAATAAACAAGGCAATGATTAGGGCATAATCTTCCGCAAATTGATATATCCAGTCCGGGTTTTTTATATTTGCTGTTATATTTTTGAGTTTATTTGTCATTGCTTTCAATCCTTTATCAACATTTAATATGCTTGTATGATACCCTAGCTTAACTTAAAAGCAAATACCTGTTAGAATCCATTGTATTAAGACTATATAACTACCGGTTAAGGAGAACATGCAAATGATGCAGCAGTTAAAGTGGTTTTTAACAAAGCTACCGCCATGGTGCGAGCGTTTTATGATGTTTATGGTAAGGGTAGTATTTTACTACGGTTTCTACCGTGGAAATAAGCTTATATGCCCATGTTGCGGTAAGGGGCATAGGGCTTTTAAGGATATCACAACTTCTAGCTTTAGCGCCAACAGCGATGCGTATATAGAAACCAGAACGTTGTGTACGTACTGTTGCTCGCTCCCAAGGCAGCGTGTAATATGTCATTGGTTATCCAACAATTATACAACCAGTACAAAAGAAAAGCCGCAAAACATACTTTTCGCCCCCGAGCCATGCACAATGAAGTTTCTTAAACGTGCAGCCATCCCTTTCAAGACCTCTGACTTATTTAGAAAAGGCTGTGACCTTAAGCTGGACTTATGCGATATGCATCTGCCGGATAACTCCCAAGACTTGATAATTTGCAATCATATCCTAGAGCATGTCCCCAACGACCGGACAGCTATTTCCGAGCTTGCGAGGGTGCTCACAAGCAGCGGCACTGCCCTAATAATGGTGCCCATGGACCTGGATTTGGAAGTAACAAAAGAAGCCAACATTAATACAAGCCTAAGCCGCCGAGCACAGGCCGCAGCGCGGGCACAGCAGTTTGGCCAGCAAGACCATGTGCGGCTTTTTGGCCGCGACTTATTGGGCAAGTTGGAAGAGCAATTTACCGTTACAGTGTATGACGGCAGCAAAGTTGATGAGAAAACAATGCCAAAGTACGGCCCCTTTGCTTTGGATGTGAACTTGCTGTATGTATGTACTAAAAAAGCACAAAGGCTATAACCGGTTTTGGTTATAGCCCTTGTGCTTTTTAAACTAACGCCTTAATAAATAGTTGCGCGGGTGAGAATGGCCGTCGTCCCATTCGGGTGGGATTGTTAGCATGTCACCATTTATAACCCCTTCAGTGGTTAATCCATCCTGGACAAATGAAACAGTTGTTACAATACCTGTCATTACCTCGCTAAACGTACCGCGTCTTACAACACCATGAGGAAGGTTGGCTTGAAACCTCCCGTTTCTGTACAATGTAACCGTATTGCGGCCGTTAGCATAAACGCGGCTTCCACGTTGCTGGTTTATGCTTACTATCGTAACAGCCATTATTATTGCAAGTATTATTATTGCGGCCGTTACAGCTACGATGCGCTTATTTCGTTTTTCTATCTTTAAAGCTTCTTGTCTTTTTTTGCTTTTCTTCGACATACTTAGTCTCCTTTATTTATCCAATAGACTTCTTCTGAAATTACCTTTGCGGCCGAAAAATCATAGGCATTAGTGTGTTTTTTGGCCGCTTATTCGGTATTTCAGAAGAAGTCCAATGATTTTATAGGACGCATCCACTATTTAAACTATATTTTTTTACGCAAGCATCTTGTAAAGAGTATCCACAACAAGCAAAATAAAAAACAGCGCGATATTCACCAAAATAATGGTTGTTGTTACGGGCAGCTCAATTATTATTGAGATGAGTATGCCAAGTAACGAGCAACATGCAGCCGCAATTGTCGCAAAAATTATGACAGACTTGTATGCCCTAAACAACCGCATAGCAGAAAGCGCGGGGAAGATAATTAGTGCCGCTGTAAGTAGCGAGCCCAATAAGTTCATAGACACCGCGATAACAATACCTGTTATTGCCGAAAGTGCTAACTCGTAAACCAGTGGCCGCTGGCCAGTTGCCTGCATAAAATCCACATCAAAGGTTACTGCGAAAATCCTATGATAAAAAAACACAAAAAAAAGCAAGACAAAAACCGTAATGCCAACACTTTGCCATACATCTGTCATATCCAAGGTCAAGAGACGCATTCCACCAAAAAGCGTTTCACTTACATCGGCAGTAATGTTACCGCGCATAGAAAAAGTATTAATAGCAAAATGCCCAACCGCAAGTGAACCCACAGTAATCATGGCAAGAGAAGCATCTCTGCTAATTTTTTTGAAGCGGTTGCCAAACCCAATTAGTATAATTGTGGCGGCTATGGTAAAGGGCATTACAATTGCCATCGGGTTGAAAGCGTCGACAATAATAGCCAGCGCCATCCCCATAAAAGCTACATTGGACAACCCAAACCCCATAAACGAATAGCGCTTTAAAACAAGAGGCACACCTATTAAGGACGCGCACACCGCCATCAAAACAGAAACAATAAGTGCATACTGCACAAACGGAAACCGTAGCAGCTCAAGTGTATTCATGTAATCTTCCCTTTTTGAAATTGTACATATTCGCAGTTTGTCCCAAAAAAATAGTCGTCGGGCTGAAGATGCAAGACATGTGTCGCGTACTTCATTGTGCTTTCGATATCATGGGTTACCATGATTATTGTTACGCGTTCATCACGATTTATTTTCCAAAGCAACTCATAAAAATCTTTTGTTGCTTCCGGATCCAGCCCTGCTGTGGGTTCGTCTAAAACAATAAAATTCTTTGCGGCAACCAATGCGCGCGCCAATAAGACACGCCTTTGTTGGCCGCCCGATAGTTCGCGGAAGCACTTACCTTTAATGTCTGTGATTTTTGTTTTATCTATAGCCCAAGCAATCAGCTCTTTTTCTAGCTTGCGGTAAAACGGCCTGTACCAACTGCCTTTACTCAAGGCTCCTGTTGCTACAATTTCATTTACTGTGGCAGGAAAGTCGCTTTGCACAGCGGTTTGCTGCGATAAGTAACCTATTTCTTTTCTTGAGACACTAAAACTGATATCCCCGTAAATAGGCTTTAACAAACGAGATATTGTTTTAAGCAAAGTGCTCTTACCTGTGCCGTTTTCACCTACAATGCACAGGTAAGAGCCGCCTTCTACACAAAAATTTATATCATCAAGTATAGCAATACCATTATAGCCTATACTCAAATCACGAACTTGTAACATCATCACACTCACCTAATTCAATGCTATGCTAAGCGCTTCAAGGTTTTGTTGCATCCCGGACAAATATGTCAGCCCTTGCTGGATATGATAACGACTCACGGACTGAAAATCCTGAAGCTCTATGATATTCAAATCACGGCCAGCCGCACGCGAAACCGCGTTGGCAACCGGATGGTTATCGATAATCATAATTACCTCTAAGCCTAGGCTATTAACCGCGTTTGCAAGCTCCGCCTGCCTTTGCATACTAATTTCTGTTGCTGCAAAACAACCGTCAAAAGCAGAAAAAAACTCCAAATCATAGTCAAGCATCATATACAAAAACGGGAACCTGTCAACAACAAGAATTGTATCACGCGGCGCAAGCCCAACCATGTAGGCAAACTGGAGGTTTAGTTCTTCAAGCTTGGCTATATATTCCGCTGTATTTGTGTTGTAATAATACTCGTTGCCTGGGTCAAGCAAAATTATTTCATCGCGGATACGTTCTACAAAACGCATAGCAAAAGGCAGCGATAGCCACACATGCTCATCATGTGTGGCGCCGCCGCAACAGTCATCCGTAGTTTCGCCTGGGATAATGCCGTCAATAGGGAAAACTTGTGTCTCATCAAGGCTTAGCATCCGCATAATAGGCACATTGCGGCGATACTGGTTTTGGGGATTTGCCATGGCATTTAAGACCCATGCATCCGATTTGCCCCCAACCCATAAAAATAAATCAGACGTGCTTATTGCTGCAACATCTCTAATAGAAGGGGAGTAATTATGCAAATCAACCCCGCTTTCAAGCAGGTATGTTACTTCAATGCCACCAGGGTTACTGCCCAAAACTACCCTAGTCCAATCGTATAACGGGAAGACCGTAGTAACAATATTAGCGGCACTTTCGGCACTATTGGTACCGCGTGAAGCCGTATCGCATCCCGCAAACATTAGTATGGCAACCAGTGCGGGTACTAAAATAATCAGGAGTTTTTTACACATATAAATCCTTTCACTCCTCTACAATAATCATAGTGCCACTAGCTATTAAAAGCTCCCAGCTATGGAAGTGATGGTCTATGTCTGGTGTCTCTATGGCAAGCAGTAGCGAGTATCCGCTTCTTTCATGTTCGTCTTCCCTTGTCGGCCTTGCTGTTGCAACAACAAAAAGCTCCATCTCGGAAATATTTTGAATGGTTTCGCTATTTAACCTAAAGGTGTATTGGGGCGTATCCCTTACCAAGCTTAATAGGCCATCGTGATTATAGCCAAGGGTTGCGGCTGTGCGACCTATGCTATCTTGGATTAGGTTAAACCAATGACCGTTTTCGGGGTTTTGCCACAGCACCAAAATCTCCTGTGGGTTTATTCCTCCGGCATGGGCAGCGATCCTTTCCGGGCGACCGTGGTCAAAAAATTCGTAAGCGAATACAACAATCCTTGACAGATATTCTCCTTCGCCGGCATAGCTCAAGCTGGCAGTAGCGGGCAGCGCACCGCCACTAATAAGCGCTTCTGCTGTTATGGGTACATCTTCACCGTCAAGTCTAAATACATATTCAAATGTTTCATTACGATGTAGATCGTATATGCTATCCCATACTGTGGTAGTATTACCATCTATGCTAAACGATAACATCGGACTTACCCAGTTAGCCGAAGCTAACGGTGCAGCCGGCTCATCAGAGCCGTTCTGGTTGCAGCCTACAAGTGCAATACCCATCACAAGCGCTAACACAAATAACAGTACAAATTTTTTCATTATATATTTCTCCTTTACTGGTTAGGGTTTTATGCATCACAAAACAAACGTATGCCCATCTTAGGACAACGCTCGGTGTTTCCGGAGAAGTCAAATAAAATTTAATTGTTCATCCTAACTTTTAAAGAAATGGGAGATATAGGGCCTGCATATAAAAACATCAGCCCTAGAATTGAATGCAAGGCAAGAAGCAACATAACCACCGAAAAAACACCAGAGTTGGAGGTTATGCATACCATCATTAGAATTTTTTCATTACTATGATTTACACATATTACACAGCAGATTTTGACACTAATATTGGTATTGATATCATTGTTATATCCAACATTACAGCATTCGTATGTATGACTTGGCACATATACACGATTCGTATCAACTAATTTTAAACCAGCCGGGAAAAACAAAAAGACCGCACTAAAACATAATGCCAGCACTAGCAAGGCGATTTGCATAAATTTAGATGTATGTGCTTGCATAAATACATTTCCCTTCCGTAGCCAATGGCACTTGACACGCTTCGATAACATCATACACTGCAAACTCACCCACCACATACACACGTAGATGTGCAGCAAACTACACCTTACACATGCGGTATCTTGCTGTCAAGCTCCGCGATATAATTGACGCGTGACACATACAGTGATATAAACTGGGCAAGTATTTATATAACATTTAAGATATGTAACTAGATTAATAACCATACTCAGGTGATAAAATGTCCGAAAACCTCCCCAAAATAAGCGTTGTAGTCCCCTGCTACAACGAAGAGGAAGTCCTCCCGCATTTCCTAAGCGCAATTACGGGCATAGCCGCAACCATGCCCGAGGTAAACTTCGAATATATATTTGTGGATGATGGCTCTAAAGATGCAACCCTTGGCGTCTTGCGCTTGTTTGGAAAACAACATACCAACATAAGGTATATCTCATTCTCACGCAACTTTGGCAAGGAGTCTGCCTTGCTTGCAGGGCTAGAAACCGCCACCGGGGACTATGTAGTAGTCATGGACGCGGACCTGCAAGACCCGCCGGAGTTATTACCCCAGATGTACCTGGCAGTAACAACCCAAGACTACGATTGTATCGCGACCCGCCGTGTATCCAGGAAAGGCGAGCCGCCTATACGGTCGTTCTTTGCCAACAGGTTTTACAGGTTTATAAACAAGATATCCGAGACAAAAATGGTAGATGGCGCACGTGACTTCCGCCTTATGACCAGGAAAATGGTAGACGCTATTCTTACACTCAAGGAGTACAATAGGTTCTCTAAGGGGTTGTTTAGCTGGGTAGGCTTTAATACGAAGTGGATAGAGTACGACAACCAAGTACGTGTAGCCGGTACTACAAAGTTTAACTTTGGCCAGCTATTATTATATTCTATGGACGGTATCGCGGCCTTCTCTGTTAAGCCATTGGCACTGGCATCGTTGGTTGGGGTACTTCTTTGCTTTTTTGCGTTTGTGGCGGTTATTATTATTGTGGTACGCTGGATATTCTTTGGCGACCCTGTAGCGGGCTGGGCATCTACTGTTACTATTGTATTGTTTGTGGGGGGGATACAGCTACTTTGTACAGGCATTATGGGGCTGTACCTGTCCAAGACTTACCTAGAAGTAAAAGACCGCCCTATTTATATAATAAAAGAGCGGTCATAAATAATATATAAGCGGCTACGCTTCGCTATTTTCGCTTGTATGCTGTACTGCGGCACTGCAAGTCTTAGCCACCACATACAGCAACACACAGCCAAGCACAATATTACCCAGTGACACAATGCGCAATACATCACTTCTCATACCCATGTGCCTTATCCACCGCAGTACCTCCACACAATTAAAGAAAAACATAGCAGAGAATCCAACATACAGCCCCAGCACACGCCTGTCGCGGCTTTCTATTGCATACAGCAGCAAAAACGGCAACGCCGGGAACAAATAAAGCGCTGTCATCCTAAAAGAAAATACAAACATCAGCGCAAACAACGCACCCGCAATAAGAAAATACCGGCCGCATTCGCGGTCTTTTTTTATGGGTGATACAGCTACTTTGTTAGTGGCTGCTATCATAGCTACCATAATCACAAAAATAATAACAACGCCCATGAAGCCATAGGTAATCCCCATAAACCGCGTACCAAGCCCCCTCATGTTACCGCCAATTAAAGCAAAAAAATTAAAGGCGTGTACCGAGCCATATATTTGACTATTAACCCCGGCCCATGTATGCCTTGCAGCCGTAAAGAAATTAAAGGGCAGCATAGCCAGCGCCATAACAGAAACAGTTGCACTAATGCTTACAACCAGCTGCCATACACTGTACTTGTTGTGCATCACAAAAACAAAATAAACCGGCAACAGCACAAGCGACAGCGGGTTGGTTATTACCGCCAACCCAAAAAGCACACACGCCGGAAGCAATTTATTACCCCTAAGTAGCAGCAACGACAACAACAGCATCAGCACATAAACAGACGCTACCTGCCCCCATATACTTGAGACAAGTATAACCGCCGGGTTTAAAATCCAAAAAGCCGCCAATATCACGGGCAACTTTTCCCTACTGCCTTCGCGCTGGGACGATACCGCCCGCCGGTACAGCACATACCCAATACCCATGTCACACAATATAGCCGGCATAAAAAGAAGCAAATAAAATCCCATGCCATACAAGTTCATATCAGACATAGAAGCTAGTGCACCAATTATATACAGTACATACAGGTAAACTGGGGGGTAATCCGTCCTGGATATGCGCGTTATATAGTAAGGTACATCGTACCCATACTGCGCAGTAGTTGATTCCCAATACAAGCTGCTATAAAACCTAGGCAGCCCATACTCATGAAGCTGGACCGCCCACAGCCTAAAATGATCTACCTCAAAAAAGTTTCTAAAATCTATATTGGCTACCGCCATCACGCGTATCAGAAACCCGATTACTAACAATATACCAATATAATATTTTACTGGGATGCCCTGCCGGCCTGTTTCGCCTGGCGGTGCAAGCCATTTTAGCTCCGGCCAGACCTCGTTAACCAACACATAAACCAGCACAAGCGCCAGTACTACATTGGCAACAGAAGCCAAAAGCATACCGTCGGTCATGACATTGTATGGCGGAAGGTCGCCAGCCACGCTTAGGTTAGCAAAAAACATCGCAGAAAAGGCCGCATACAGCCCAAGAATACGAGGGTCACTGCCCGTTGGGCCACTGCCCACCGAAACCGCTGCTTCTTCATGATTTTTGTGGCCAGTTGTGCGCCCACAACAAAAATGCAGTAACAGCATCACCAACGCAGGATACAAACTTCCAAGCTGCATATTGGGCGCAAACACATACAAAAGCGCAAAGTACCCGCCAATTATAAGATAGTAATTGCCGCTACCCTTAAGATGGTCTGCATAAAGCGCTGCTGCCGCGCCCAGGACTACAGCCAACACAAGCACAACCCCAAGCATGGAGTAGCTAAACCCCCAAAACTGCGCATACAGCGGCTGCCTAAAGCCGCCTATCAAAGCAAAAAAATTAAGCGCATTGTCGGAAGCATAGCCAGGCGCTTGAAGCCAAAACCTAAGCTGCAATGCCGCAGGCAAAAATAGTATTACAGCAATGCTGTAAACCTTGCGCCGTATCTGGTCCAAAAACAGCACCATAGCCAGCACAATTATAGGCTCATACAAGCCCCCTGCCGTAGACGCAAAAATAGCCGCCGGGTTAAACACCCAAAAGGCGGCTAATACAAGTGGCCGGTTCGAAGGCGGCGATGTATCCCCTGCCGCCTTACTGCCAAGCCAATAAAGCACATATCCAATTGCAAGGTTGCAAAGCAGTATTATCCAACCCAGCAAAGGGTCATAAAACACACTGCCTGTGATAAACATTACCGCCAAGCGCACAGCCAGGCCCGCCGCAAGTAGTATCCATATATGATGGCGGCGTGATGCTTGTGTATTCATTTTACATTCTCCTACTTCCCGGACACCGTTATCCCGTCAAAGCAGCACCATGGCAACAATGTCACCCCGTTGGCGCTACGCTCTTTGGATATTGCCGGGATATTCTTTAGTATATCCACAATATTAAATGACACCATAGTCTCGGATATAGCATCTGTTATTTGCCCATTTTCTATAAGGAAGCTGTTTTTGGCAACACCAGAAATATCACCGCTTGGCCCCGGCGACGCGCCAGAGAAGCGGTTGAGGAGTATGCCCTTGTCTATACCCTTGACCATGTCTGCTAGAGGTGTGTCCCCCGCTGCAACTTCTATGTTGTAAAATGAAGTGTTCGCCGTACGGGGTTTGCCGGTTTTATTGGCACCGTATAGGTCAAGCGCAAAAGATGTTAGTACGCCATCACGTATGAAGTCTGCATCTTGGCTTACAAAGCCATCGCCTGAGAAGCGCTCTGCAGCTATGATTTCGGGTGCTAGAGGTGCGGCGCACATTGTCAGTTTCTTGTCTGCTACTACTGTACCCAGCGCGTCTTTCCAGCGGCTTGTGTCGCTTATTAATGCGTAGTTGCTTAGGAAACAACTCAAAATCGTGTACCATACCATATCGTCGCATGATGGTGCGACTATTATTTTACCCACAAATTTATCGTCAATCGTGCGTGTCTTTAAAGATTTTACAGAATCTTCAATCAAGGACCGCTGCATCCCCATATCAAGAAACGGCATAGCCAGGGAGTCCATCATCGTGTAATAATAGTTGAAAGAAGATGATGCTTCCCCTTCTTTGGCTGTAAAATTAGTGCTTAGGCTGTAGTACTCCGTCTCGTCGCAAAACTCTGCACCGTTGCTGTTGGCATATACAGACTTGCGGTTGTTAAATATCGAGTTAAGGTCAAGATTAATTTGGGGGTACTGGTCTGCAACTGTTTCCAGAAGCTCCTTGCTGCGGGCAAACAGTTGCGCCATGTCCGAGCCGCCTATCAAACGGTTGAAATTTTTATTTTCTACCATTGGGGCGATATCTTCTGCTTCGTCTGGCGTGGCGGAAGCGGTAAGGGTTATACATTCTTCCACGGCTTTGTTTACGGACTCCTTGTCCAGCTTATTTACGGTTATGGTCCCCTTGCGCCCACCTTTTATGGCCTTCAGGGAAAGCTTGTCTTCAAAAAGCGTACGCAGCAAAGAAAAATTATTTGTCTCGACGTTAAGCTCGTCTTTGCGGCCGCTAGAAACGGTACAAGAAGCCTTGTCGGCCCCCGCTTTTACCATGGCCTCTACTGCATATGCGGCTATATCTTTCATATAATCCTGCCTCCTTCGTCGGCTAAAAAATTAGGTTGGCATAAAAATCCTAGTCGCGGACATTTCATGCCCTATTTCCCCCCAATATTAATATCACAGCGCAGCGCGGGGCCGCCCATGCCGGTTGTCATGGCTTGCTTCTTACCACAAAAACCAGAAGAATCCCAATGCATATCGTCAGAAATCATGTCTACGGTTTTTAGCATCTCGAATGCCACGCCAGAGACTGTAGTTTCCCTAATGGCCTTGCCAAGCTTGCCGTTTTTGATTTCGTATCCTTCGTCTACAGAGAACATAAACTCACCGGTAGAGTCGGCTTGGCCGTTACCAGTCTTGACCAGATAGTAGCCGTTGTCTATGCTTGCAATCATGTCTTCAAGCTTGTCACGGCCTGGTAAGATAGCAGTGTTGCGCATACGTATTAGCGGCTCATCTGAATAGGTAAACGCCCGGGCGTTGCCTTGAGGCGCTACGCCAAACTGCCGTGCCGTATCGCGGGAATGCATAAAGGCTTTTAATATGCCGTTTTCTATTAATACTGCGTCTTCTGCTTGTACGCCTTCGTCATCTACATACACCGGTAGCGGGCAAGGCTTGCCTAGCGCAGTGTGGGCAAAGTCCACCATAGATACCATTTCGCTGGCTACTTGCTTGTTTAGGTTGTGCGCGGCAACGCTACCGTTTAGCACTATGTCCGCTTCTACTGTATGGCCAACCGCTTCGTGGGCCAGCATACCGCCCATTTCGGAGCCAAGTATGCATTTGTGTAGCCCAGCTTCTGCGTACACGCCTTCACGCTTTTTCATGAGTGATTCGTATAGCATGTCCAACTCACAGGTCAATAACGCCGGGTTTGTAAACAACTCGTCGAAACGGCCAAAACCCCCCAATGAGCGCATAAGCTCCACCGGGACACCATCGGCAGTTTCTGCTGTCATAAATACATAAATCATACTACGCGGCTGGTAAAAATGGCTGTCCATACCGTCGCTTACTACTAGCAGTTTTTCTATGTCCAGTATGTTGGCAGCTACCGTGCGGCTGGACAGGTTCTTGTATTTTTCTACAACCAGTGCATCCACCGCTTGGGCAAACTCTACTAGCAGACTTTGCGGGATATCTGCCCCAGGTGTGGTAACAAGGGGCTGGTTGCCAGCCTTTACGCCAGGCAAAGGCGGCTTGCCCTTTTTTACGTGACTGTCCATGAAAATTGCATTATCTGTCGCGGCAGAAAGCACATTTTTAACGCCCTCATGGGTGTACGATGCCGCAGAGGCAAAACCAAATGTGCCGCCACGGTAAACCCGTGCGGATACCCCGCCTTCTGATACTTGGGCGTTTGCCATCATGTTCCCGGCTACCAGTGATACGCGCCGGGTTGTGTTTACTTGTGCCCTAAGCTCTGTATAGTCTTTGAAGGCACTTTTGTGGGTTGTTAGCAAATCTTGTAGCATGTACATCCTCCTTTATGGGGCACATTATAGTGCCAGCCACGTAATCAAAACCATAATAAAAAAGGCAAGCCCAATGCCGGCCATAATGACCTGCCACTTGCCGTATTTTCTAAGTTTAAAATAAGAAAGCATCAAAAGCCCCGTCACAAAAAATGTAATCGTTAGCGCCCACTCTGGGAAGTTCATATATACAATGGCCCATGTGGCCATGGTTACTAGCATCATTGCGCTTGGTACTGGTAGGCCAGTGAAAGACTTGTCTGCCTCGTTTATATTGTAGTATGCCAGCCGCCATAGGCCGCACATGCAGTAAAACACCAAGCCAATCCTAAGCGGCCAGTTGTCACCCATAAAGCCATGTACTATCCACACCGGCATTATTACGCATGTAAAAAAGTCTACCAGCGAGTCTATGGCTTGGCCAAAACGGGATTGTTGGTTTAACTTATTTGCAAAGTAACCGTCTACCAAGTCGCATATCGCAGCAAAAAACAGGCAAACCACGGCCGCCCTAAAATTTTGCGCTACTAAGTAATAACATGCGGCTATCCCCAAAATTAGCCCCGTTGTGGTTATAACATTCGGCACATTGAAGTAGCTAAGGGCCGGGAAGTATTTTGCTATGGTTTTCATATGTTAATTCATGCCTCCTTCGTCGGCGGAACAAGTTTGTATCCTACTGCCTTATGAACCCAACGGGTACCCTATAAGCGATTTTGTTTCGTACCCGGCGTTGGTTTGCTCGACCAGCGCTTCATCTGGGTTGAATGAGCCTGCTTTAAAAAACACCAGCACAAGCGAGCCGCCGGGCAAGAAAAAACTAGCCTGTTGCCCGCGCTTTACCTCCTGGCCCACATCAAAGCAGTGCACGATGCTGCCAACAAAAGTTGCGCCTACTTCAACCATGGCCACCTCACCAAAATGCTGTGAAGAAAAATTAATAAGCGCACGCTTATTGCGGCAATAAAGCCGCCTAACCCTATCCACTGCCAGTGGGCTAACGGAGTATAAATCCCCCTTTAAAAACTTTGCCCCCGTTACTACCCCATCGTCAAAAAAATGCATCCTATGATAATTGGAAGGGGTGAGGCGTATGCGTACCATTGTGCCGCCACGATATTGCTCTGCCAATTTCTCGTCACCAAACAGCTCCGCCAATGAAAAATCTGCGCCTTTTGCGGCGATTAATTTCTCTGGTGCTATGTCTGTATTTATGGTAACCATGCCTTCGCAGGGCGAGCCCAGCACATTTGGGTCCTGTGGGAAACTGACATCTGTCTTTTCCCTGGAAAAAAACTGGGCAAAATTTTTATATTTTGCATCGCAACCGGTCATATCTATATCATATTCTTGTATAAACCGTGGGATTTTGCGGGCAGACATGCGCGTGCGGCAATATAGCCCATATATGCGGCTAATGGTCTTGCGCTTTACCCACCACAGCAATGATGCGCGGCCTACAGGGTTTTCATATATCAGGCGCATCCAGCGTTCGGCTACTATGCGCTCTTGTTCTAGCTTGCCATTACTGTACACCAACAAGGGTTGGCCGGCTTCTCTTTGGCCCTTTCTCAACCTTCTTAGCCTTAGCCTAAGATTCCTGGGCCGCCGTAGTTTTTTCACCCGATGTTCCCCCTCGATTTTAATGACAATCAGCTCCTTTATGTATAGTAATTCCCCCTTTAAACGGTCCCGTCCGAGCCGAAAATAGCAGACGTATCAACGCTTTTTCGGCGATAGACGGGGCCGATTTAAAGGTGAATTGCTGTAAACATATAAACTACCACGAATATAGTATATGCATTATAGTGATGTGAATTATACCGCGATTAAGGGGTACATATCAACTTTGTGCATACATTGAAACTATTATTGAAACTATTTACGCCAAACACGCCGCTTTAGTATTAAGAAGGTGATTTAATGACGGGCCCATCAATTGATTCACGTTTTAATGAAATATACGATGCTACCCACAAGATAGCACTTACGCTAATAACAGCCAAATGTGGGCGCACGGCCGATATAAGCGATATATTCCAAGACACTTATACAGAGTTATACCAGGTCTTACAAAAGCGCGGCGCAAGCTATATAGCCAACGACAAGGCATTTGTACTACGTGTGGCCAAGCAAAAACTTGCCAGGTATTACTCTTTGCAAGCCCGGCTGCGGATGTTTGTATCGTCTAGCACAGTAAACGACGACGGTGACTGTATAGACATATCCGAACAACAAGCAGACGATTTCCTGACAGAAGACTTTGCGGTGGACCAACTAACCCTGGACGAAGCCAAGCAATATATCCGCTCCCGGCCCGAAATCGTACAAAAGGTGTTTTACCTCTTTTACAACGTAGGCCTCACCATAGCGGAAATAGCCAAAGCTCTAAAAATAAGTGAGTCCACTGTAAAAAACAAACTATACCGCACACTAAAAGAACTACGTAACCTACTAATATGAATCTCAGAAAATCACGTCAACAACCGAGTGGAAAATCGGCGGCTTTAATAACACAATGAAAGGAGAATCACCCATGAAAGGCAAAGAAATAATCACCCAAATAACCCAAGAAACAATGCCGGATATCCAACAAGTACGCGAGTTGTGTCTGGCCCAACCTACCCCTACAAAAGTAGGCCTACGCCGCTTGCGCTTATCCACGGCGGCGGCAATTGTTGCAGCACTTTTTGTATTTGCCACCGCGACGTATGCAGTTGTGGATTGGGTCTACCAGCGTGCAGAAACAGGCGGCACATGGGATATCGTGATACTACCCAACGACGATTACGGAAGGCAACTCTTTTACGAACGTACCGAAGGCCGTATATACGGGCACCCAATTTATTTTGCTCTTGACAGCGACAATATGTATATAAGGCGCATAGATGCACAACAAGCGAAGCTTATTAACCAGAAACTACAAGGGCGGGTTTTTATGGCCTGCGGCAATGTTGTGGACTTTGATTTAGTAGTGCCGGGCTCAGGTATACAGCGCCACCTTGGCCGGTATGTGTTGGATGACAGGGGCTATGTGCTATTCACGGCAGACGGCGAGCCAATAGGCTCTATCCGCGTCCATTCTACTAGAGATGGGGAGCTGTTGTCTGTTGAGATATTTACAATGGCTGTTGAAGAAGCGGTTTGGAGCTTTAATTCCACATACGAAGAAGTGGCGGCGGCCTTTGGCAGGGATATTAGGCTACCAACGGCACATATGGATAGGTTTATACCGCCGGACTTTAACCTGACTAGCTGGCAAGTACACCCTTATGATTATGACGACGCTATGCAGTACAATGCTATTGTGCGCTTCACAACCAGGGAGTTAACCAGCCTCCTTGACGTATGCAACAACGAAATGCGCATCTTTATCGAAAACGCAAGAAGCGAAGATGACCCGCCAATGATGACAATGTACTACTTGGGTGGTGACATGATTACTCACGAGATAGCCGGGATAATTGTATATGAAATCTCACCATACGGCTTTGCCACACACTTTGTGTGGGAGTATGATGGGCTTTCTTACCGCTTTAACCCACCTTCTACGTTCATGCCATTTATGGTTATGGATATGATACGTAGTATGATAGAATAAGCGCAAAATGTTTGAGGTGCTTCAGCAGCATGAGCGGACTTTTTATCACATTTACCAACAGCCTTGTATCCCTGGCCTTGTGCATCGCCGTAGGGTTCTTTTGTAGGCGGCGGCAGTTGTTTGACGATACCCATGTCGCAGGTATGCTAGAGCTGCTTGTAAAAGTGGCCATGCCTTGTGCTGTTTTTATGTCTTTGATGAGGCCGTTTACCACGGCACTATTATTGGAAAGTATAGCCACCTTTTTTATAACTGGGGGTATTTTCCTTGTTGGTGGGCTGCTTGGGCTTGGCGTTGCGCGCCTTATGAAGGCAAGCATACAAGAGCGCCAAAGTTGGCGGTTTGGGCTAACTTTTGGCAATATTGGGTTTATGGGGATACCGGTGATTACTGCTGTATTTGGGTACGAGGGGCTGTTTTATGTTGCGATGGCGCTGGCTGCGTTTAATTTAATCACATTTACCATTGGCATAAAGATATTTGACACACAGGGCACAATCAAGACCGGGCCAATACAGGTCATTATCAACAACCCCGCGCTGGCTGGGACAATTTTAGGTTTTATATTTTTCCTGACAGGGCTAAGGCTGCCCGCCCCCATAGAGGGGGGCGTTAGCCTTATAGCCTATATGAACTCGCCCCTGTCTATGATTTTGATTGGCGCATTACTGGCAAAGCAGCCTATAAAAGAAACTTTCACAGACATACGTGTACTGCCGCCAAACGCGGTTAAGCTCATTGTCATACCCATTGCCAGCCTACTTATACTGCGCTGGTTTATACCCAACCCGGTAATGCTTGGGACAATTGTAACGCTAATGGCCATGCCCCCCGCCGCCAATACCGCCATATTTGCAGAGCAGTTTGGCAGCGACTCTGTGGCTGCTACGCGGCTTGTAATTGTGGGGACACTGCTATGCGTGGTTACTGTGCCGCTGATATCGCTGTTGTTGTAGTGGATCAATCAGTATGTAAATCACTTCACAATGCTATTGACATTTAATGTATTTCAAATTACAATATGTTATATCTCTCGAGAGCTTGATCGTGCATGTATATGCACGAAGTTATGTTGTGTTTATTTTATTTCTAAGGAGGCCAAAAATGAAAAAGAAAGTGTTTTGTTTATTTTTGTTTGCAATCATGTTGGCAGGAATGTCCACATTTGTCTTCGCATCGGACCCTGCCCATGTGCATGATGAAGTGATTGAAGATGTAGATGATGACATGCTACATTATGGCGAACGTATTACATCACGTTTGAGGATTACGCTACCATTATGCTACAGTGGTGATATGTCAATCCTTGATTTTAGCTTTAGGGTATATAATGCGGATAATGGTGAATTACTTGTAAGCTTTAGCACATGTGATGCTGCTTCTGTGAGAAACCACGATGATTCACATTACGTTACATTTTCTTATCAAAGATTATACGACAGTATAGTACTGTATTTCCTTTTTGATGCATGCGCAAGCAAAAGCGGCTGCACTGCGTGTGTTACAGGGCAACCGCTTTTTATTTTAAAGGAGGAGTCACAAGTTACGGCTTAGCAAACTGCAATTGCGGTTGCTTAGGATTTTTGGAAAAGCGAAGATAAAACACAGCCACAGATGAAATTTTAGCAAGCTCTATAGCTATGCCCATGATGTTCCACCGGAAGTCCCCATACAGGATATTAAGCGGGGTTTGTGTGAGTATAACTACAAGGGCATAAAGCGTAACGGTTACACGTACATAGTGCACCCCTGGCAGATATTGGCCTATTACAAAGCTAAGCGCTGCAATCATCCCAAGTGTGTGCAGCCACCTTACTTGTTCTGGTGAGTTGATTATTGCAAGTGTACCAGCCACAAGGGCAACCCCTACCATAACAAGCAAGAAATTTATCCCAAGCTCCTTGCTCTGGGGTGTGTTTTTGGCAAAAATCCGCCAAAACACCAAATTGCGTATAGTGCTGTAAGTTGCGGCAACCATCAGCGATACCTGTGTATCCATACCTGTGGCCATGCCCATACAAAAGAACATAGTTAGCCAAAAAAAGCTGCCTATACCGGTGGTAAGAAAATATTTAGACTTATCTTTTATTTGATACGAGGTAAACTCAAATGCAATTGTAATAACGCCTAAGACTTGCGCTAGTATAAACCAAAAATTCATATCTATTTTCTCCTTTAATAGCTACGGTTATTTTTCAAGTGTTTCGTATTTTTTGCAGTATGCGATTGCCAGTGCCCCTGGCCCCGCATGTGTGCCTATTGTTACGCCAACCTCTACCACGGGGTTTGCAATTTGTATCCCAAGAGACGCTTCCAAGCTGGCTTTGAACTTTACGGCATCATCTTCCCGCAAGATATGACCAATGCTAAGGTTTATGTCTTGTACATCGTCTTTAAGGGCATCTACTACACCTTCTTCTATCAAATTCAAAACCCTGTCTTTGCCGCGCACACTGTCAAGCTGGTCTACTGTGCCGTCTACGATGTGCAGTATTGGGCGTAGGCCCAATATACCGCCTACTAGCGCTGTTGTAGGGCCGACCCTGCCGCCTTTTTTAAGATATTCTAGTGAATCCAGCGAAAAATATATCCTTACTGTTTCTATTACTTTTTTGGCCAACTCTGCGGTCTTGGTTATGGAGTAGCCATTGTCGCGCATTTTTACAATCTCTTTTAAAATAAGGCCTTGGCCTACCGCACAGTTTAAAGAGTCTACTACTACTATTGTCCTGTCCGGAAACTCGTCTTTTAACATGTCGGCGGCTAGGGTCGCGCTGTTGTATGTGCCGCTTAGCTTTGACGATATTGTTAGCGAAAGTATGTCCCTACCGGCCTTGAGATACGGTGTATATATATCTATATAGTCTTGAGGGCTGGGCTGGGCTGTTTTGGGGAAAAGGCTTTTGTCTTCTTTTAAACGCTTATAATATGCTTCTTTGGTTATGTCTACACCTTCCCTAAGATACGTATCGTTTTCCAGCATTACGTAAAAGGGCACAATGTCTACATTGTGCTTTTGCACTTCTTCCTTAGTAAAATCGCATCCGCCATCTGAAATAATTTTGTACATGATAAGAACCTCCATTTATTTATGCTGCTTATAAACATAGACAGGAGGAAATTGTGTTGGTTGCATATGCGAAAATATTTGTCGCAATTCACCTTTAAATCGGCCTCGCCTGTCGCCGAAAAAGCGTTGAAGCGTTCGCTATTTTCGGCTCGGACGAGACCGTTTAAAGGGGGAATTGCTATATTTCGAATTATTTTGCTATACAAGCTGGCAGTTTTGATGATTGGGCCAAAAGCGATCACATTAGACAGCGGCCTACGGCACCACACTAAATAAATACCCAGTACTAGGCTTTTCATAACCGTCCAAGAACACTTCGGCTGTCCAGTACTTGTTAGGGTACGGTATACCCACGCCTTGGCTTAAAATAATATTGCGGGTCACTACATACATACCAACGCCGTCATTTTCGTCTTTTTTGTGCATGGCGTTAACATCGCCGCTGTAGGTAGCAAAAGCAAACCGTGATATATATGGCAGGCCCTGTTTTTCGTCATCGTCTGTCCCAAACTCCAGGCAAATAAACCCTTCTGGCACTGGGGTATCTGCTTGCATAAAGCGGCCCCATATGCTGTGCCAGTTATTACTGTCTACGCACTTGCCGTACAAATGCGTGAGTAAGATATCATAGTCAAAGCCTGATGCATAACTACCCATGGCATCCAAGGTATGAGCAATTGCTTTACGGGCTTGCATATCATTTTTGAAAGGGTCGTACGCTTGCCCTATAAAGCGCATGGCTGGGTTGGTTTTGTATTCGAAGCTTGATATTTGGAATCCATTTTGCTGATGTTTTACCAAGTCAGGCATAAACAAGGCCCATTGCACACTGGCATCCGCATCTTTTAAATAATTAACATACCCAAAAATATCTACTGCATCAACGCCGGCTTTTCCTGTTATACCACCGGCAACTAGTTCCCGCACTCTCCGCTCTTGCATGGCAGAGAAGCTGGTAAACATTTTTGTTACCGTTTCATTTATATCTTCCGCAATTTGGTTGCCCATCAAAAGTGCGTCAAACCTATCCAGCGCCTTAAACACAGGCGGGTTGACTACGCCTGAGGGCTCTAGCTCTTGCAACCTAGCTCGTAGTTGTGCGTTTTGTTCCTTAAAACGTGCTAGTACGCCGTGGATTAGTATCTGCTCGTTTTCTGCTATTTTGTCTTTGGTCCATTGGCTGTCATCCAATATCCACTGTGTTAGCGCATCGAAGACACTGGGGTTTGTTCCCCTTGCCTTGCGTGCCCAGTTGGTTAGGCGGCTGTATTTATCTTGTGCGGGTATATCTGCTTGCCCGTCTAATTCCTGCCAATTGGCCAAGTAAAATTCTTCTGTCCATTTTCTTGTCATGTCAAAACCTCCTTGTACAGTCACGTTAATAGTTAGCGGGTGAAACAGCTTGGCTGTCTGCTGCGTCACTTTAGAAGGCGGCACACCATGAAACCGTGAAAATGCCTTGGAGAAGCTCTCTTGTGTATCGTACTGGTATTGCATTGCCACATCAATGATACGCGCTTCTGGTTTAAGCAGGTCCTGTGCCGCCAGGCTTAGCCGCCTATAGCGGATATATTCGCCCGCTGTAACCCCCATCACCACATGGAAGATTAGCTGAAAATGCTGGTTGGACGAACATGCTTGCCGCGCAATGTCGTCTATACTCATCTCCTTGGCCAAGTTCGCTTCGATGTAGCCGATGGATTTTGATAGGCTTTGAACCCAATTCATGATTTAATTCATGCCTCCTTCGCAGTATAGCAATCGTACTTTAAATTGGTCTCGCAGGTCATGTCTTAAAATCCGATGCTGTGGCAGGTGGAAATGTTAATTTCGCGTCATACAGCCCAACGGGCTTCTAAAATTCCCGATTTTGTATTATTCTAAGGGAAGGAAGCAAAAAAATCCAAGAGGTGATGCCCTATGGCAAAAACGGAAAAAAAATTATACTTAGGTATCGAACTGGGCTCGACCCGGATTAAAGCTGTACTGATAAGCGGCGATTACACCCCAATCGCCATAGGAAGCCACAACTGGGAAAACCGTCTGGAAAACGGAGTTTGGACTTATAGCATCCAAGACATCTGGCAGGGCTTGCAAGCCAGCTACAAAGCCATGGCTGCAGATTATGAGTCCAAGCATGACACAAAGCTTACTAACCTTTCTGGCATAGGCATTTCGGCTATGATGCACGGTTACTTACCCTTAGACAGCAGCCTCAACCCACTAACGGAGTTTCGCACATGGCGCAACACCAGCACAGGTGAAGCCGCTGCGGCACTTACTTCGCTATTTGGCTTCAACATCCCCTTGCGCTGGTGCATTGCACACCTTTATCAAGCAATCTTAAACGGCGAAAGTCACATCCCCCAAATTTCTACAATAACAACCCTGGCCGGGTACGTCCACCTTATGCTTACCGGCCACAATGTGCTTGGCGTGGGTGACGCGTCTGGTGCATTCCAAATAAACAGCACAACCGGTGACTATCATGCAGGTGATATGGCAGCGTTCGACAACCTTATAGCAAAAAAATCCTACCCATGGAAGTTGGCAGACATCATGCCCAAGGTATTGCCAGCCGGGGCAGCCGCCGGTCACCTCACACCCGAAGGCGCCAAGCTACTAGACCCATCTGGCAACCTGGCCCCAGGCATACCCCTATGCCCGCCCGAAGGCGATGCGGGTACAGGCATGGTGGCTACAAACAGCGTAGCCTCCGGCACTGGCAATGTATCTGCAGGGACGTCTATCTTTGCGATGATTGTCCTTAATAAAAGTTTTTCTAAACTGCACCACGAGATAGACATGGTAACAACCCCAGACGGCAAGCCCGTGGCCATGGTGCACTGCAACAACGGCACATCTGACCTTAGTGCGTGGGTAGAGCTGTTCCACAACGCCCACAACATAATTGCCGGCAAGGCCTCAGATATTTCCACCGTATACGAAAACTTGTACCGCGCCGCCCTAGAAGGCGATGCAGACTGTGGCGGGCTTATGGCCGTAAACTATCTTTCAGGGGAGCACAATACCGGCTTCGAAGAAGGCCGCCCGCTGTTTATGCGCCTGGCAGATGCAAACTTCACCGTACCCAACTTCATACGTACAATGCTTTTTTCATCCATGGCTACCCTCAAACTGGGCATGGACATCCTAACAGAAGAAGAAGGCGTAAAAATCACACAACTTATGGGGCATGGCGGGCTTTTTACAACCAAAGGTGTAGCCCAGAAGCTAATGGCAGGTGCGCTAGATGTCCCCGTATCGGTAATGGAAACCGCAAGCGAAGGCGGCGCATGGGGTATAGCGCTGTTGGCGGCGTATATGGCTCACACAGACATGACACTGGATAAATTTCTAGATAGCTGCGTATTTGCAAATAATGCCGGCTCTACATTGCAGCCAGAAATCACCGATACTCAAGGGTTTAATGTTTTCATGAAGCGGTTTACAGCCGCGCTAAAAGTGGAGCGTGCAGCAGTAGATAATTTCAAATAGGGGCCTATATGAGCGATTTCTTAAACAATTTATTCGTAAACCTAAACAATCAAGACAGCCACGTAATAATAATAGCGGTTTTCATAAGCATGGCGGCGCTATTAATACTACTGCGTATATTAGCGCATATTCACTTCCGCACAGTGCTAATGTCTTTCCGCAGCGATGCAAAAAAGGAAATAAAAAGCCTGGATGATTTTAAGAAACTCAAGTGCGCCCTGCTAACCAAAACCGTGACAGAGTACAAGCGCGTAGCAGATAGGGCCGTAACGCAAGTATCCGCAAACCAGCTAGTGCAAAGGCAAATCTCGCAAATGAGCTTCCTGTTCATAGGCTGGAAGTACGACAGTATGTTGCCATTTATATCAGAAATGGAGCGCGCCGTACTTTGGATAGGCTTGATTTTGGCCGTGGTCTTCAACGATTTTGCCTTTGCATATGGCCTACTTGCGATACTTTTGTTTCTTATAATACGAGGGGTATCTGCCTTTTTTAACTTCAACATGGCAAGGGAGCAATTGGCCGGTGAAGTACTAATTTATATAGAGCGGGAAGTTAGCCGTTTTTATGCTTCCGACACCGGCGGGGCGGTTTTGCGCCTCAAAAATGACCTAACTGGTGCAATCTCAAGCATGACCTCCAATATGGAGAACATCATGGGAGCTATTGCAGACAGCCTAGCTAAGACCACATCAGCCATAGGCAATACCATGGCAGAAACAACCGCTTCTATAGGCAAGACCATGACCGAGACAACCCTGGCCGTGGGCCCAGCACTGGCCGCCGCAATGGACGAAAAAATGATAAATATGAACACAAACCTAGCCCACACACTCAAGAGCTGGGAAGACGCACTAAGCGAAGCCGTAGGGCTGCAAACCACAATGAACAACACATCCGACAAGCTGGGGCAAAGCAGTACGCGGCTACAATCCTCCGCAGAGCTACTAGCAAAGCACCTGCAAGGGCATTCTAGCGCACTGTCAGAGCAGCTCGTGGCCCTGGTAGCAGCAATAGAAACCGTACAAAGCAGCATAACTACAATGAACACCCAGCAAGAAGCGCTAACACACCAGACAAGTTATATAGAGCGCAACCAGCAAACCCTGGAAGCGGCATTGGTGGCTTATGAATCTTCTTTGCAAGGGCTAACCCAGTCCTTGGGTGACGGGCTTGGGGCGTTTATAAACTTGCACGCCCAATCCTCTGCCCAGGCGGTAAACGAGGCTCTCAAGTCCAACTTAGACAAGATTATGCAATTAGCAAAAAAAAGCGATAACAATAATTAAAGCGGTGATAAAGTGACCCCACCCCCATACCAGCATCCCCATCCAACCCTAGAACTAGATATAAACACCATATCCATAGAAACCGGCCACCATACCGGCAGTTTCGTAATAAAAAACACCGGAGGCGGCACGCTTACCGGGCATATCCTCTCGCGCAACCACGCAATAACTTTCACCCCCAACACCTGGACAGGAAACTCCCAAGCCATCACCTACAATTTCAACCCAGAAAAAGCAGGTACCTCTCCAGGTTTCACAAAAACAAAAGCCTATATCACCTCCACCGGTGGGGAAGTCATATTGCCAATAACAATAAGCGCAACCACCATGACCATCCCCACACCAGAAGGCCCAACTATCGCCTGTATAAGCGATTTTTATAACTATGCCCAAGAATACCCCAACGCAGCACGCCGGTTATTTACCTCCAGCGAGTTTTATATGCTGCTATTGTCCACAAACTACACATATATGGAGGTATACGAAAACCTACACAAAGACGTTAACCGCGAGCGGGCAATGGACAATTTCTTTATCCTATCCGGACTAAAAGCAAAAACCACCATAGAGCTAAGCACAAACCAGATAAATATAACCCAAGGCCCACCTGGCAAAATTCACGAGAGTTTTAGCATCCAAAAATCAGACAGCGGCTATATAGATGCCCCAATAACCACCTTACTAGGAAGCAACTGGCTTACCCTATCAACAGACAGGTTATCATCCCCAGACTTCGACAGTAGCAACCGTGCCATGGTGGAGTTTACGGTTGACCCGCTCAAGATCCCACAAAACTTCGTGCGCGAGCATATACAGGTAGGTACTGCACAACCTGCAGGCGACACAGCAGGTTTACTGGAAGTTACCTTCCGGCGAGCCCCCAACTTCACAATCAACCTAAACCAAAAAGGCTTCCGCTACGAAGACAAGGGTAGCGTCGTAATAAAAAACAATACCGGCGCAAACATGCGGGTAGATGTCTTTAGCCGGGACCGGTACGTACGCTTTTATGCCCAGGCCCACATGGTTGGGCCCGTGCATTCTATACCTTTCGAGATTAGACCGTCGGCCTTTGCAGGTGCGCAGCGGTTATTTCGCAGGCTTCCGTATGTTTCTACGTATATAGATGTAAGGGTGCACTCCATGGGACAAGTTTTTCACAAGCGCCTGCATCTTAATATTGGGGAATGGTGAGGCACTATGACAATACAGCAACTATCAAAACTAGACGGGCGTATGGCCGCCCGCGACGATGTAAAAACAGCAATTATATATGCTATGCGCAACTGGCAGGCATACTATATGCTGCCGGGTCATAGTCGTAGCCATAATCACCAATACCTAGAAAAAGCCTACCTAGGCGCAATGGCCGCACACCGCCGCAACGAGCCCAGTGCCTGGCTTTTTTCTCTTGCCATTTTTATGGCGATAGAGTCAAGGCACCTAGACACTGCAACCAATATGTTGGATGCAGCCATGAGCTACCGCTCTTTCCTAAAAACAAATGAGCCTTTCTACTACAACGTATTTCGTTTCCTAGAGGCATATCTAGCCATCACCGAAAACCGAGCCCGTGCCGCAAAAAAACACCGTAAAGGCTTCCTTTCGCAACTAAAAACAGCCGAATACTCCCCATATTATGACGTTATGATTGGCCAGCTACACCTAGCCGCCGCAGAGCACACCCAAGCATATAGCTACTTTGCACAGGCCCACAGCTATGGGTGCCACAGTATGTACATGTACGATGGGTTGTACCGCTCACTAGATGCCGCAGACCCTAGCGAAATAGGGGAGGAGTTACTCCCTACATTGGTTTATGCCGCAAGGCATGGCGCAGATATTTCCCGGGTAACTACCACCCACGAGGGTGCTGTTTTCGATGCCATCCTCAAAGCCCCACATGTGGGGGAACAACTCTATGCCCTTAGCAACCATACTCCCCTGTTAAACCCTATATGCGCAAACAGGATGCACAATAGGGATTTTGGTTTGCCGGCACACGAGATATACAGCCAAGCCATAAAACATCAAATAGATATAAAAGGCCTTTCCACCTTCTTGGTACAGTCATCATATATAAACCACATAGAAAACATAGATACCTACCCCCTAGAGCGTTTTCTTAATAATGCCAAGATGGAGCCGCAACTAGCCGCATATATATATCACCTGATACTTACAGACCCTGCCCACCACCACCTTATGCATGGCCACGAAGAAAATGCATTGCAGGTCGCAACCAAGTGCCTACAAGCCGGCATTACCGGCCGTGAAGCAAACAGCCTTTACCAATATTTTTGGGAGTCTACAAAGGCAAAGGGCGAACTAGCCCAAAAAGCCGAGGCAGAACTCGCCACAGGCCTGACCCAGTTTGAAATAGAAATAGCTAAAACCATAAAATATGTATACGTGTCGCTACAAGAAAAACGCGGCACACACGAATATGTAGTAGCAGAAAGCACCCCAAGCGAGGCCCAAAGCCACCGCATAATAATAGATGCACCTCACGAAAACTTCACATATGTCTGCCTTGGGGCCGGCCGGCGCACTGTTATTACAGAGCCGCCAACCATAAAAAGAATGGTACCCCTAGCCACACCAGAACTGTATCAATACTTTTTTGATAAAGGAGACCGGCGCTTACACATACTCTTACACTTGACATCCCACTACCTGGAAATCGAACCCCCAAGCGCTAAAGCCATACCTATATTTGAAGCCGTCTTGGAAGAAAAATCCCTACAAAAAGCTTATACCATGAAGGTACTTGCTGCCCTGGGCCACCTCCACCACCTCGCGGGCAACCATGCAAAAGCCCACGAGTGCTACACATTGCTAGACATGACAACCTTACCCCCCACATATCTAGACCAAGCCCTAAACGTATGCCTCCAAACCAAAGAATACACACTGGCCACAGAAATACTATCTCAAAACCATAAATCGCTCCCGGCTCAGGTCGTGTATGATAGCCTCCACCAATTGCATCAAGATGCGCCAGACGCTGCAAAGCACCTGGGCGAGGCTGCGTTTTACCTACTGTTATCTGGCCACAGCAGTAAAATCCTACTCACCACCGCACTAACCCACTACCACGCCAGCCAATCAGAGTTAAAAACACTATCCAACGCCCTAGAAGTACCCGACTCACGCGTAGATGCCAAAATCCTTTCCGGCGACCTATGGGCGCACCAATGCGATATCCACACACAAAAGGCCTTCCGGCGGCTAATCACCGCAAAAAAGGCCCAAAAAGAATGCATGCAATTTATAGAGTACTGCACCTACACAATGCTAACCCAAAGCTTAGCACCAGAGTATGAAGTAATAAATATCCTAGAGAAACACTATCTCGCCAACAGCGAAATCCCACACAATCCCGAGTACAACAGTATTGGCGCAAGCGGTTGCCCAAGCTCTAATAACCTACTATTATTGGCGCTTGGCCAT
The DNA here is from genome assembly GCA_009785605.1 of Defluviitaleaceae bacterium. GTDB lineage: Bacteria > Bacillota > Clostridia > Lachnospirales > WQUN01 > WRAN01. The sequence continues at coordinate 40,680 of WQVY01000007.1, forward strand.
ATCTACCTACACAACAATATATCTACCTTTCGCAGCGAAAAGCTGCTTAGGCAAGCCATATCCATGCAGGAAGTGACGGGCATACTTTTACCCATTTTCAAAGAAAACAAGCCAATCCCACATCCCTACCTAGAAAAATATCAGCCATTCCTATACCACAGCCAGCCAGACAAAGACATCCGCCTTAATTACCGGGTAGACGATACAAGAGACTTTTACAGCACCCCTATGCAATACCTTGCATATGGGCTATATATAGCCAAGCTTCCACTTTTTTATAACGAGACTGTCACCTATTATTTCAGCGACGAGATGCCTACCGGCAGTATTACCACCCACCAGGCCAGCCACAAAAACACTACACCATTTTTATACAACCACCCACAAGACAGTTTCTTTGCAATAAACAACGCCATAATCCACGAGCATATGTTCCGCCATCAGGAGATGGAAGACATCATTGGCGAGCTGGTCAAAGCTCCCGTTACTGTACAGGGGCAATTGCTGTAATTATAGCAATTCCCCCTTTAAACGGTCCCGTCCGAGCCGAAAATAGCGGACGCATCAACGCTTTTTCGGCAACAGACGGGGCCGATTTAAAGGTGAATTGCTATTGGTATTGGCTATTGCCAACACATACAAAAACGCCTCCTGCCATACGACAAGAGGCGCTACGTACATATAAAAATATCTTAATCTTACTGGTCACACAGCGTAATTTCCACGCTATTGGTTAGAACATCTGTATAGCTAAACGATAGCTTGCGGGAGGTATCGGGCCCTTCGCTTAATTGCACGGTGAATATGCTGGGGTATGCATGTGAAATTATCCCGTTGCTTACCACAGATTTATGGCGGCCTTTATTGGTTTCGAGCCTGACTTTACTGCCTACAATCTTTTGGATATCGCTTCTTACATGAAAAACATCTGTCCTGTCAAACAAGCGCTTCACCTCTCCTATTGTATAGTCTTAACCTGTTAAATTGCCCCCTTCCACAAACCAACCTAGTGTAATCCAAATATGCAATTGTGTCAAATAATAACATAAATAAATGCCAAACGATTTATGATTTATTTCGGTTTAATATATGTCATAAATGTGATGTTGCCTTGCTCATCAATGCTGTATGCAGTAAGCCCCAATATCTGGTTAAAGAAGCTGATAGGTACATACATAGAGTGATTTTTTAGTTCCGGCGCCGCTTCCAATGAGCGCTGCATGACTCCGTTAATCTGGAAATTATTCTCCCCGGCGCGTAGGGTTATGGCTGGGCTCCCGTTGCGCATAATTACGGCTTCGTTGTATGATGGATTCCAAACCACGTCTTCATAAATATAGCCCATGCTTGTTAGTATCTGCCTAAGCGGCATCATTTTAATCTCGTAGCGGTCTTGGCTTATACGATACTCGTAGCGGGCAATGGTGAAGGTCTTTATATTGTTGCGCACAAACTGTATCATCCTTGTAGAGTCTGGTGCAGACGATAGTTGAAACTCATCAAATAACAACACCAATAAATCGTCTGTCAAATAAAAAGCCTGCCCGGTTGGCGGGGCGGTAAATGCGGCATAATATGTTGCCGGGTCCCTACGTATCATTTCGGCTATAATACCTTCAGCCAAGGGTGTGATATCCATACCCATAGCCTGGGTTAGCGTCACAAGCTCACCTGTGTGTTTCATAAAATTGACTGATATAACCGAAGTACGGTCTGTCACGGCTCGTGTTGTAGCCATTATGACTATAGACACCACTTCATTTGTGTAAAATACTTCGTATGTGAAATTAATACTCCTGGCGCGTACCCGCCTTGTACCTTCTATTAAACTGTTCTTTGCGATTAATATCTCTTCGTTGATTTTGGCGTAAGCTGGCCCAAAACTATATAACAACTCTGGTATTTCGCCTTGTATTTCCAGACCTTGATGCCTTTCGCTTAAGGTGGTGGATACATACATGTCTGGCCGCCAAGCCTGAACAGAAGACGCGGATCTAGAGGCGTAAACAGCTATGGCCATTATCGCAAAACAAAATATCATCGCGATGGCGTATTTTATATACTTGGGCATACCTGCACACCTCCTAACTGGTTGCTTTATTAAACATTCCTACCTGGATATTGAAACATGAATGTAACCAAAATACAATTACAAAACGGTTACAAATTAAGTTTTTACGCATTTAAGGTTGAAGTATACCTGCAAATGGTAATAGAATGCTTTCTACGCATGCAGTTTACTAATATATAAAAAAGGAGCTCATCCTGTGAAAAAATTTTTCAAAAACGTCAATGAGGTTATGCAAAGGACCCCTAAAAAAACCAAGCTTATTGCCCTAGTAGGTATTGTGCTGTTACTTGTGCTGATAATAGCGCTTGTTGTCACAATAATTGTGCGAAGAAGGAACAACGACATAGTCACCATAACCTACGCTAACTGGAACCTTGGCAGTGCCCGTGACAATGCCCTTGAGCTACGCATGATTCAATCTTTTATGGACATGCACCCCAATATCAGGGTTGAAATAGACCAAAATATTACGACTACAAATTGGACAGATAGCCTGGCTATTGCCGCAAGCCAAAACCGTCTCCCAGACGTGTTTATGTTAGAAGACATAGGCTCAAAAGCTGCAAACGGCTGGCTTATGAATATCACACCTCATATATGGACGGATTTAGATTTCTTTGACCTTACCAGCAATGTGCAAGAAGCAATGCGTATAAACAATATCATGTATGCCGTACCGTTTGCACAAAACATCCACGGATACTTTGTAAATCGTGACCTACTTCGTGATATGGGAATAGACCAACCATCCTTTGGCATATCTGCACATGATTTTATAAACGCAGTACGCGCATCCACTGACCTAAGCCGCCCCACAATAGGCCTTAACAATGCGTTCTCGCTTGTAGAGTGGTATCCCAGTGCGGTAAACCCAATATTTGATTTTTTTGCATATGATGGACTTGGCTTTGCGCTCAACTCACCAGAAATGCAAGAAGCCGTACGTTTAGCAGCATCACTTAACAATGATGGATATACCTTTGACGGAATCCCTTATACAGGAAACTTCCCTGCGGGTAACGCTCTTGGGGCTTTCCTAGATGGGCAAATGGCGTTTTTCTATGGCGGCTCGTGGAATATAGACGTAATGGTTAACCAAACTTCGTTTGATTGGGCATTTATTGGTGTACCCGGTGGCCGCTCTATCATAACATTGGAAGTGCTGGGCATAGCCTCCTCCACAAACCACCCAGAAGAAGCCTATATGTTAGCCAGGTGGATGAGCCATGGTGCAGAAGGTAGCCAGCGCCGCCTAGAATATGCCCGCGATATGGGCATATTGCCAGGAAGTTTGCCTGTATCACAAAGTAGCTATGTGCTAGACGAACTGCTGAAAATAATGCCTGCACCAGGGCTCTTGGAGATATATCAGTCCATAGACCGTGCACTCATAGACGGGCTAAGGATATTGCCAGGTTATATGCAGGCACGTTTTACTGCACCCACAGGGGTAGCAGTTGACGACTCATTGTTTACAGATATTGGCGTAGACTCGCTTATACGTTATAGCATAGCCGGCAACATATACTTCCCAGATATTAGCTATATAGCCGAAGAAGTTGCACGCCACCAACTTGACTCTGCCCAAATCCCTTTTAGGTGATTTATGAATGAAAAAATTTATGATGATTGTAGAGGACGACGAAAACCTTAGCAGAGGTATAGTTTTTGCCTTTGAAAAAGAAGGCTTCGAGGTTGTAGCGGTAGATAGTGCTGCAACAGCCATTAAGACCTTTAATAAGCATCACGTAGATATTGTGATTTTGGACTTGGGGTTGCCCGACGGCGACGGTATAGAACTTTGCCGTAATATACGCAGTATCTCAGATGTGCCGGTAGTGATGCTAACCGCACGTGATTTAGAAACAGACGAAGTACAAGGTCTAACGGCCGGTGCTGATGATTATATTACCAAGCCATTCTCATTGTCTGTGTTAAAAGCGCGTGTTGAGGCGGCGCTTAGGCGGCGTGATTTAAACGAGGGTCATATAATCCGCGCTGGAGTATTTACGCTAGATACAAGACTATGCAAACTTTTTTGCCTAGAAGATGAAATCCCCCTTAGCGCCACAGAGTACAGGCTGGTGAGTTATTTTATATCCAACGCCGGACAGGTTTTAACCAAGAAACAGATACTAGCAGCACTTTGGGATACCCACGGCAACTATGTAGACGAAAATACGCTACCAGTAAACATTAGCCGCTTAAGGTCAAAAATCGAAAAGGACCCACGTATGCCGGCAGTTATAAAAACAATACATGGCATGGGGTATGTATGGGTAAGCAATAATAATTGATAACGAGATAAACAATTTTAAAGTCCCGCCTAAGCTAAAACTGCATTGAGGTATATGCAGTCTGGTACAGGCGGGACTTTTTCTCATTTAATTCAATATTTGTGGATATCTAATTGCTTCTTTGCTTGATTTCTGGTATATTTGTAAGAGGTTAGCAAAAGTTATAAACAGCTTGTGGATATCCCTGTGGATAACTCGCAAGTATCATACGGGGGCTATATCCATGGATGCTCAAACACTTCAAGAAATATGGGAACAAGCTTTGCCTCTTATAGAAAAAACAGTGAGCCAAGTTGCATTTGATGTAACTATCAGGTCCATATCTCCATATTCGTACGACAATGGTATTTTCACATTAAGGACAAGCGATGATTTCTTTAAACCCACAATCAATAAGCGTTACTTATCTGATATTACACGTTGTGTGCGTATCGTTTCCCAAATAGAGGATATAGACGTACGCATAGTTTCCCCTGAAGATTTTGATGACTCTAACTTGGTGCGCCGCGAAAATTATGAACGTACCAATCTAAGGCGCAGGTACGCGTTTGACACTTTTGTAAAAGGCAAATGTAACGAGTTGGCATACGCCGCCGCAGAGGCCGTAGCCGAAAATCCAGGCAAGACGGACTATAACCCATTGTTCTTATATGGTGGTGTAGGTCTTGGCAAGACACATCTCATGCACTCTATTGGCAATTATGTCGTAGACCAATACCCAGAAGTAAAAGTCTTATACGTAACAAGCGAGACATTTACCAGCGAGTTTATTGCCGCTATCCGCGAAGACCGTAAAGACGAATTTAAAGACAAGTACCGGGAATGTGATATCCTGCTTATGGATGACGTACAGTTCCTTGAAGGAAAAGTAGAAACTCAAGAAGAAATGTTTCACACCTTTAACACATTGTACAACAACAATAAACAAATAGTCCTTACAAGTGACCAACCCCCAAAGGACTTGACCGCATTAGAAGCAAGGCTTACATCACGGTTTGCTATGGGCCTAACAGCAGACATAACCATACCAGACTATGAAACCCGTACCGCAATACTAGAAAAAAAGCTGCACCTAGAACATCTAGACATAGACCAGACTGTAAAAGACTTTATAACCCGTAACGTAGTATCCAACATAAGAGACCTAGAAGGTGCATTAAACAAAATAACCGCATATGCACGTCTAACCAATGCACAAATATCCCTTAGCCTGGCAGAGCAAGCTCTTAAAGACCAACTAGTATCCAACCAAAAACCAGACGTAACCGTACCATATATACAGCAGGTAGTTGCAAAGCATTACAATATTACCACAGCGGACCTTAGTGGCCGCAGACGCACCCAAAACATAGTATTGCCAAGGCAGATAGCCATGTACTTAAGTCGTAAACTACTAGAAGTTTCTCTGCCAGAAGTGGGTAATTATTTCGGGGGGCGTGACCACTCCACGGTAATACACAGTTGCGAAAAGATAACCAACGAAATAGAAATAGACTCAAAGCTAAGAGATACAGTCAACGATTTAGAGCGCAATATTAAAGGTGACTAAAAATAAGATGTTGATAAGTATGTGTATATTTTTCGCTAAAATGTTGGTAAATAATTGCCATTTTTCGCCTTGTGGATTATTAGGATAACTTTCAAATTAGCTGGTTATTTTCTACAGGATTTTCAACGCCATAAATATATATTGTATACGGGCTAGTGTGGCTTTTCCACCTTTCAACACCCCCTACTACAACAGCAACTACTAAATAATAATGTAAATAATATAGAAATTAATTCAGAAATTAATTCAGTACGAACGGAGATTATCATGAGCCAGTTAAAATTGATGTGTGAGAAAGCTCTTCTACTAGAAGCCCTTAATCTGGTTGGGCGTGCCGTACCAAGTCGTACAACGCTGCCTATATTAGAATGTGTGTTATTAACAGCACAAGAAGGTGTAGGTCTTGTTTTAAGCGCCAACGACATGGATATGAGTATAATAACAACACCTATAGAGGCAGATATTGATATACCAGGAAGTGTTGCATTAAACGCGCGGCTTTTCACAGAGATAATAAGAAAAATGCCTGGTGACTACATCCAAATAGAGACAGACGAAAGACTAATAACTAAGTGCATATGCGGCCAGGCAAAACTTGAAATTGCCGGGCTACCAGCAGATGAGTTTCCGTTAATCCCGGAAGAAGAACTAGAAGCCGCACAGCACAGGTATACCATAAAAGCGTCTATACTACGGGATATGATTAAGCAGACAATATTCTCTGTATCTCTTGACCCAAGCAAAGTTGTGCTTACTGGGGAGTTGTTTGAAATCACAGATAACTCGCTTAGGGTAGTGTCTGTGGACATGTTTCGTATCTCATATAGGTCTCTTGCGTTAGCAGAAGATACACCAAGTGCAAGCGCCGTTGTACCGGCAAAAGCGCTTAACGAATTAAGCCGTGCAATATCAGGCGATACTGAAGATGAATTGACTCTATACTTTACAAACAAGAGAGTCATGTTTGAAACCAGCAACTTTACAATGTCTGCTAGGCTATTAGAAGGCGAGTTTATAAGGTATAACCAGATATTTAACCAAGATTTTACCACTGCAGTAGTGATAGACAGGGCGTCCCTTCTTGGTTCACTAGAAAGGTCTATACTGGTAGCTATGGAAAATAAGCAGATATCTATAACTTTAGACATTAGTGATGATGCGCTAGTAATCACATCACAATCCGAAAAAGGCCAGACCTATGACGAAATACCATGTGAAACAGACGGTACAGACATAAAAATATACTTCAACCCACGTTATTTGATAGAGGCACTGCGTGCAATAGAAGAAGAAAAAATTGTAATAAAACTTAATACCCCCAAAAGCCCATGTACTATCCAAAGTCTCACAAATGAAACAATAACGGATTATAAATACTTGATTGTCCCCCTAAGAGGCCCAGCCTAATGTGGGTAAAAAAAATATCTGCAGAGGGTTTTAGAAATCTTTCACTTTCACACGAGTATTTTTCCAACGGCGTAAATATTATTCATGGAGACAATGCCCAAGGCAAAACAAATATACTAGAGGCTATATATTTTTGCGCAATTGGCCGCAGCTCCCGCGCAGACAATAACCGCGAGCTTGTGAACTTTAAAACCCAAGAAGCCCATGTACAAGTTGAAATAGAAAGAGATGATTATCCATTTACAATAGATGCACATATCCAAATAAACGGTAATAAATCCATAAAAACACTAAGCATAGACCGTACCGTTATAAAAAATACAAGGGAACTATTCGGCAGGCTGATGGTTGTACTTTTCTCACCAGAGGATTTGCGGCTTATAAAATCCGGCCCTGCAGAGAGACGGCGCTTCATGGATATGGAAATATGCCAACTATCGCCTGTTTATTATAGCGATTTACGTGATTACCACCGGGCCCTAAAACAGCGCAACCAACTATTAAAACTGTTGCGCCGCGAAAAAAACCAGGCAGAAAGCCTATATGTATGGGACGAGCAGTTAATTAAAAGCGGCCTAAGGATAATGCGTACTAGGGCGGCCTTTGTAAACAAGATAAGCGAAATAGCCAGTTAAACACATGCAAGCATAACTTCCGGCAACGAAAAGTTAAATCTACAATACCAACCCAATATCCAAGAGCCAGAAAACTACCACACAATAATAGAGAAATCATATGAGCGTGATGTTTCAACCGGTACAACATCTGTGGGCATCCACAAAGATGATATCTTATTTACCATAAACGATATACCAGCACGTAACTACGGCTCGCAAGGGCAGCAGCGCACAGCAGCATTATCGGCCAAACTAGCCGAGATAGAGCTAATACGAAGCAGCACAAAAACAACTCCAGTATTATTACTAGACGATGTATTATCAGAGCTGGATGGAAGCCGCCAACGTTTTTTGCTAACGCAAATAAAAGATTTGCAAACAATACTAACCTGTACAGGCCTGGAAGACGTGCTAACTAAGAACATTACCAGCGCACAAACAATGCAAGTAAAGTCTGGGAAAATATACAGGTAGGTAATTGGCGGTTTAGATAATACCGGGTATTTTACCTAACAAGAAAGGAAGTAAAGATGGAATATACAGCAGACAGCATCCAAGTGTTAGAAGGCCTAGAGGCGGTTAGAAAACGGCCTGGTATGTACGCCCGCAACACATCTGTAGAAGGGCTTCATCACCTGGTATATGAGATTGTAGACAACGCCGTTGACGAGGCCCTTATGGACGAATGCGACGACATAAAAGTACGTATACACCCAGATAATAGTGTATCTGTAAGGGATAACGGGCGCGGTATACCTGTTGGTATACAAGCGCAAACGGGCTTACCTGCAGTTGAGGTTATTTTTACTGTGCTTCATGCCGGCGGCAAGTTTGGGCAGGGTGGATATAAGACTTCCGGCGGGCTACATGGCGTGGGCGCGTCTGTTGTTAATGCGCTGTCCGAATGGCTTGTGGTGCGTGTCCATAAAGATGGAAAAGTATACGAGCAAAAATTTGCCCGTGGGGACAAAATTACAGAGCTGCAAGTTGTAGGCGAGACAGAAGACCATGGCACATTTGTCCATTTCAAACCCGACCCGGAGATTTTTTCTGAGTTAGAATATAACTTCGAAACTCTAAAGCAGCGTTTTAGGGAAATTGCATACCTTACAAAGGGTCTCACAATAGAAATAACAGATGAGCGCATAACCCCAAACAGTACCCGCAGCTATTGCTACGAAGGCGGAATACAGGAATTTATAAGTTATATAAACCAAAACAGGACACCAATAACGCAAGAAGTTTTTTATTGCGAATCCAAACACGAAAATGTACTGGTAGAGATAGCAATCCAGTACAACGACGGTTTTCAAGAAAATACTTACTCATTTGTAAACAATATAAACACCCATGACGGTGGCACACATACCACCGGGTTTAGAAGCAGCCTTACCAAGACATTAAACGACTATGGCCGCAAGTTTGGGCTGTTAAAAGAAAAAGACCGTAATCTTACCGGCGAAGACGTACGCGAGGGTATAACCGCAGTCATAAGCATCAAGTTGGAAGAGCCACAGTTTGACAGCCAAGGCAAAGGCAAGCTCAACAACAGTGAGGCCAGGACGGCAGTAGAATCCGTACTGGGTGAGCATCTCACATATTTCCTAGAAGAAAACCCAACGGTTGGTAAGACCATAATAGAAAAATGCGTAATCTCTGCCCGTGCAAGAGATGCCGCTAGAAAAGCCCGCGAAGACGTACGCCGCAAGTCAGCATTGGACAGTGGCCGCTTACCAGGCAAGTTAACAGATTGTTCAGAAAAAGACCCAGCCCTGTGCGAGATTTTTATAGTAGAGGGTGACTCCGCAGGAGGAAGTGCCAAAAACGCCCGTACTCCCAGGACCCAAGCAATCCTTCCCCTGCGCGGAAAAATCCTTAATGTAGAAAAAGCACGGTTGGATAATATCCTTGCAAACAAGGAAATACGGGCAATGATAACTGCCTTTGGTACAGGTATCCACGAGGATTTTGATATTTCTAAACTGCGATACCACAAGATTGTTATCATGACCGATGCAGACGTTGACGGCTCTCATATCCGTACGTTGTTGCTGACATTTATGTACAGGTTTATGCCTGATTTGATATCCGAAGGCTTTGTATATATCGCTCAACCGCCGCTTTACAAAGTAGAAAAAGGCAAGCAAAAGCACTATGTATACAAAGACGAGGAGTTAGAGAGGCTACTCGACGAGATAGGCCGCGAAGGCAACAAATCAATCCAGCGCTACAAAGGTCTAGGCGAAATGGATGCAGAGCAATTATGGGATACCACTATGGACCCAGAAAACAGGATACTGTTGCAAGTAACAATGAACGACGCCATATCGGCCGACCTAATATTTACACAACTTATGGGCGATAAAGTAGAGCCACGGCGCGAGTTTATAGAAGCCCACGCGACTTTAGTAAAAAATCTGGATAAATAAGGTGAGTACATGGACCCAACAAAAGATTTCGATCGTATAAGCGAGAAAGATATTGTCAAAGAAATGAAGGAATCGTTTATAGATTACGCCATGAGCGTAGTTGTTTCCCGTGCCCTTCCAGATGTCCGCGACGGCCTTAAGCCTGTTCACCGGCGCATACTTTATGCAATGAACGAGCTTAACCTTGAGCCAAACAAGCCATATAAAAAGTCCGCCCGTATAGTAGGCGATACTATGGGTAAGTATCACCCACATGGCGAGTCTATATACACGTCCATGGTGCGTATGGCCCAGGACTTTGCCCTACGTTACCCACTAGTAGACGGTCACGGCAACTTTGGCTCTATGGACGGGGACGGCGCGGCGGCAGCACGTTATACAGAGGCTAGGCTTACCCGGCTATCTATGGAAATGCTAACAGACATAGAAAAAGATACCGTAGACTTCGAGCCTAACTACGACGGCGAGTTTACAGAGCCTTCTGTACTCCCGGCCAGGTTCCCAAACCTGCTGGTAAATGGCTCTGTAGGTATAGCGGTAGGTATGGCAACCAATATCCCACCCCATAATCTTACAGATGTTATAACAGCTGCACTTCACCGTATCACCCACCAGCAAGAAGGCCAAGATACCCCTGTCCAAGAACTTATAGATATTATTAAAGCCCCGGACTTCCCAACCGGCGGGGCAATTTTGGGTACAGAGAATGTACGCCATGCCTACCGCACAGGCCGCGGCCGTGTAGTGGTACGCGCAGAGGCAACAATAGAGCCAATGAGTGCCGGGCGCGAGCAGATACGCGTAACAGCTATCCCATACCAGGTTAACAAGGCCAACCTTATTATTAAAATCGCGGACCTGGTAAAAGAGAAAAAGATAGACGGTATATCCGATATCCGCGACGAGTCCAACCGCAACGGTGTACGTATTATTATAGAGCTGCGTAAAGATGCCAACGCTAACGTTGTGCTCAACCAGCTATATAAACTTTCGCCGTTGCAAGAAAGCTACGGTATTACG
>WQVY01000008.1 GCA_009785605.1 Defluviitaleaceae bacterium
ACCGGGTTTGGGTACGCCACTTCCTTCAGTGGAATTTGCACCTCTTATGCGTGAACTTTCTAAAAAACATACAGTGTGTGTTGTTGAGATTTTCGGTTATGGGCATAGCGACGGAACAGACAGTCCACGCACAAATGAAAACCACACTGAAGAAATACGGGAAGGCTTGAAGATGGCAGGACTGCAACCGCCTTATGTGCTTATGCCTTTCTCTTGCACAGGCATTTATTCGGAATACTATGCCGCAAAATATCCAAGCGAAATTGCAGGATTGATTTTACTTGATACTACTGCAACGGTTGACAGCTATGCACAATTATTTGCCGAATTAGAAGAACAACCTGATGATGATTTTGATTCAGAAGAAGATGTAGCTGAAGAAGCAGAGCAATCTTACGATATGGACGAAATGATAGCCGAGTATGTTAGACATGGATATACATTAGAAGAAGTTAATGAAATCATAGATATGACTGCTGAACTAACTCACATGGACACCCAATTGGCACAAGAAAAAGCCTTGTCTGAAAATATATTTGAAGTGTCTTCTATGCCGATACCAAAGAAACTACCAGTTCTGGTACTCCATGCAGATTGGTTGGAAGATTTAGATGAAGATGAATTAAACGAACATAAAAAACATTACTACGACCATATGCAAAGGCTGGGAGAAGACGCAAAACTTGTTGTCATTAAGGGCAGTACACATGAAGATATTTACTATCATTCAGACTTCCGTAGGGTTATAAGTAACGAGGTAGATAACTTTTTAGCGTGTATTAAATAAGCATTTCTATTTACCACAGGAGATATCTATTGACCGCAACTACTGATTTTGAAACAGTTCAATGAGCGCGGCAATATTCTCTGCCGGTACATCTCCTGGGATATCATGTGTAGGCCCGGCAATAAAGCCACCGCCGTCACTTACAATATCTATTATTTCTTTTGCCTTAATCTTAAGCCCCTGCGGTGTTTCGAAGGGCATTAGGCGTTGGGTGCTTATACCACCCCAAAAGGCCAGCTTACCTTTGTATTGTCTTTTTATGCTTGTGATGTCAAATAGCTCCGGTTGGAAGGTTTGATGAGCGTCAAGCCCTATCTCTACAAGGTCTGGGTAAATTTCTTGTATATCACCGCAGGAATGCTGCGCTACATATCGCCCGCTTTCTTTTACGCTGCTATACATCTTAGCAAGCTGCGGCTTAATATATTTGCGCCATAAGACTGGCCCCATGATTAAACCCTGCTGCTGGCCCCAGTCATCGCCAAAGTATATGCCGTCAAAATCATAATCCAAAAATATCTTTATGACTTTTAGGTTAAAGTCTGTAATTTTATCAAGTAAGGCAGTTACAAACTCCGGGTCGGTTATCATGTATGCCAGTAGGTTTTCCATGCCTGTAAATGTCCAGGCCCGCTCGAAAAGGGAAAACCCCAAAGACGCGATTTTGAATGTATCGCCGGCGTTGGATATCGCGGTTATACAGTCATGGCGCAAGCTCTCCTCCGGTATTTGTGGAAGTTCAAAACCTTTTAGTTCCGGCTCTGGCAGTAGTAGTTTTTCTACTATACCTATGTCCTTATCGGCACCGTTACGGTTCCACACGACACCAAAGTCGTCTTTAAAATAGCCATCCATGCCAGGTATAGGCACCGGGTTACCAGAATAATAGCAGCCTGATATGTGATTGCCTATTTTAGACGCAAAGTTTTTATCGTTGTAATACTTGACCATTTTGTCATGGGCTTGCTGTGTGAAGCCTATGTTGTACGGTACTATGTCGGTTTTTTTATGATTTAAAGCAGCTATTACTCGTTCGCGTCTTGTCATGTTGTTGCTCCTTTACTGGCTTCAAATTCTTTTCTAATCAACATTGCTACATTATCCCACTCATCATCAGTTAGGCTAGAGAAATAAAAAACCAAACCAACACATTTCTGGTATTGTTTATCTTCAAAAGAAAAACCGGCACCGCCTTTGCAATGGCTGTTGCATGATTTGCAGTCATAAGCACTAAGGATATCATTTTTAATCCTTTTATTGCACGAAGCGAAGTAATCGCTGTAAGCGTCTATATTCCACAAACAGGCTTTTATTCGCCACCACTCATCTGTACATTCTACTGTAAATAGTACCCTTTGAGGTTTTTTTCTTGAAAAAACACATCGCCAGTATTTATTAGCGTGGGCATATCTTGTTTGAGCTTTGCATTCTAGTTCAAGCCCAAGCTCAATAAATAAAAGTGCTTTTATTTGTTGCGATTCCGGTAATATTTTAATTACTTCGTGCGGAGTTCTCTCTGGTCCAGCATACTGCTGTTTGTCCATTTTTAATATACCTCCTTTGTCGGCGGAGCAAATTGGTGTGGAACTGCAAGCTGGTAGTTTTGATGATTGGGCCAAAAGCGATCACATAGCCATTTTATCACAACTATGTTGTTTAGTGGCGTAATTATCCAAACGCGTTACTTCTACCCTTTATAACACACATTATGTAATCAGCTTGTCATGAGGCAATCAAGAAAACGCTGCCCACCCATTAGTTGTGGAAACCGACCGAAAGTGACGTTGAAGAAGCTGAGTACAGCTTCTTAACCTCTGGTTAAGCTTTTGATAAAAAACACAACCTAAACGGTATGGTAATGCCAAATTGCCTTTGCTAAAATTTGTTGTGAGCGCAGGTTGTTTAGCAATCAAAACACAGCAGGAGGACATCAATGTTAGATAACACAAGAGTAGGCAACCAAATTCTTACGTTGCGCAAGCACAACGGGTTCACCCAGGATGAGCTTGCAGAAAAATTAGGCATCAGCGCACAAGCAATCAGCAAATGGGAAAACGGCCATTCCTTACCGGAAACAGCGCTGCTTCCCTTGTTGGCAAAGTTATTAAACAGCACAATTGACTCCATATTAACGCCAAGCACGGTTAGGGAAGGCGACCTAATACAGTTTGGAAATTATGGGTGGCTTGTTTTGCAAATAAATACAGATGGCGCGCTAATTATCTCGGAAACAACAATTGGCAAAGCACCTTATAACGACCATATGAATAGCACTACATGGGAACATAGTAGCATAAGGAAATATCTAAACAGTGAATTTTATAATAAATTCACCCCGGCAGAAAAATCGCAGATGATAAAAACAAAACTAAGCGACCGAAATAACCCATGGTATGACGCAAAGTGCGGAAGTTCGACTTTCGACAAAATATTTTTATTAAGCTATGACGAAATTATCAGATATTTTGGTGACAGTGGGGATTTGCAAAGCAAAAAAGGTTGGTATTGGAAAGAAGATGGCCTGATTGTTCCCAACGACGAAAATTGTCATTTGCAATATGGCGAGTGCGTTTATGACCAATACAATGATGCACGTAAGGTGCAAAATGCAAAAGGTGAAGATGATTGGTGGTGGTTACGCTCTCCTGGCCACAAAAGTCATATTGCAGGTAGCATTGGTTATGCTGGCGAGCTTTTTCTTTGTGGGGATGATGTATATAGGGTAGATGGCGGGATACGCCCTGCGTTGTGGTTGAGCTTATAGGAGGGTAGTGCTGAAGCCTAAGAAGGGAGATTTATATCCATCCAGATCGCGTGTCTGATGTGTGGTATCCGCTTGAATTAAAGAAATAAATCAATCCAACCTATTTGTTCCATCGACGAAGGGGGCATGAATTAAATAATGAACCAGCTTACTATCGAAAAAGTAACTGCCGAGCTTGATGTGCTTTTCAGTAAAACTGGCAAAAACATGGAAACAATAGACCTTTATATTCAACTAAAACACAAACAAAATGTCCACATCTATAATTTAATACAAATGCTGATTAAGCATTTTAATGATACAGGCGATGAGGATTTGGCTAACGAGCTTGGGCTACATGGTTTTTGTGGATGCAAAGTGTCAAGGTTGTCTAATGTGATTAAAACAATGTACGGAAAGGAGATATATGCGAAAATTTTTGACGGCGTAGAATATCCAACCGAAGCATGGACTAACTGGACGCAAACCGAAAGAAAGGATTTTGCGCTGTTTATTCAGAAAAAAATACTGTCCGTTATATCATTAGATGATTATAAACGCGCGATGGAAGGAGTGTCTCGCACGTGGGTTTCCAATGACGGGTCAGTAGGCACAACAAGCAAAGACATAACCCTTAAAGATTTAGATGCGTTCATTAAAGAAAGCAATGAACGACATGTAAACTATCATGGGACCGACAATACAGCACTAGAAGCATTTGACTCCGAAGAATGGAAAATCCGCCGCGAAGGCTCAAAAATTACTGTAGTGCAGATTCCGTTTCTAAAGAACAAATACTTATCTCAAACCAATGAGAAAATGAAGCGCTACTATGCCTGTCGCTGCCCTTGGGTAAGAGCCTCTATTTTAAAGGGAGAAACCGTGGCATCATCTTTTTGTCATTGCAGCTTGGGCTATCAAAAACAAGGTTTCGAGACTTTCTGTGGTAGACACCTTGACGGCAGAGTCGTAAAGTCCGTAGTGGATGATGGCGTTTTGCAATGCGTTTTTGAAATTGATATTCCCATTGATATTATGGAGGGTTAAAGTATGACAAAAACACAAATAATGGACGATTTTAAATCGTTTGTAAAAGAACATGGCGTGTCAACTGAAACAGTAAACCAGTTTATCCGCCAAAGGAAAGCTGATAATACCGACATGTTAATGACAATAAATGCTATGAAGGAATACGCCGATTCTACAAAAGACGAATTATTGGTTTCCGAGGTTTTTATACTTATGACCGATTTCAACGAGTGGTGCGGTGGGACAATGAAGCATTTATCCAAAACCACACAAAATATGTATGGTGATGAAGTGTGGGGAAAGATTTTCAAAGACGTTAAAATGCCAGAGGTAGGCTGGACGGCAGATGACCTGAGCGATTTTACATATAAAATCGAGCAAAAATATTTATCTGCCACAACAAAAGAAAATTACGAATGCGCCCAGAAAATGGGGAACCCATTTACCAGGTCATTTACGGACAGCGACAAGAAACATTTGGCTATTAGTGATGTAGATTTGTTAATAAATAAGCTCAATACCAAATTCCTTAATGCACTAAGAAAATGCCATAAGTCTGGTGAACTTTTCTTTAATCAAAAGATAGACGATGTTGCTATGAAGGAATATGAAACAGGAAGATGGAGCATGCGCAGGGAAGGCTCAAAAATCATACTCACAAAAAACCCATATATGATGAGTAAATATTTGACCGAAACCGATAACAAACTGAAGCGATATTATGCTTGTCACTGCCCATGGGCAAGGCAGTCCATTCTAACAGATAAAACTGTTTCAAAATCCTTTTGTTATTGCAGCTTCGGCCATGATAAATATGAACTTGAAAGTGCCTTTGGCAGACAACTTGATGGAAGGGTTGTTTGCTCTGTGCTTGAAGAAGGCAACATCCAATGTATTTTTGAAGTTGATATCCCGGATGATATCAAAGAGTGATTAGTGTGGATGATGGCAATTGGCTATCTCCACCACACGCCCACCATCCATTCTAACAACCATATCCGCGTTGGCAACTTTGTCCAACTCATGCGTAGTTATCAAAATCGTATGGTTTACACGCAAGCTTTGTATAGTCTCCATGATATTACGCTCTGTTTCTTTATCAAGTGCGCTGGTAGCCTCATCGAAAACCAAAATCGGTGCTTTCTTAACCAGTGCTCGTGCGATAGCTATGCGTTGTTTTTGCCCACCAGACAAGGTATCACCTTTTTCTCCGCAGGGTGCATCATATCCACCTTCCAAGCTTTCTATAAAATCGTGGGCGGCGGCTTGCTTTGCAGCTTCTATGATGTCTTCATCGCTGCAGTTGCCGCCGGCCCCCATGGCTATGTTT
The DNA here is from genome assembly GCA_009785605.1 of Defluviitaleaceae bacterium. Taxonomy (GTDB): domain Bacteria; phylum Bacillota; class Clostridia; order Lachnospirales; family WQUN01; genus WRAN01. Next base: position 5,890 of record WQVY01000008.1, read on the forward strand.
TCTTTTATGCTCATATCAAACAATGTACAGGTTTGATCTACATAGGCAAAATTTTGCCGCCAGTCTTTTACAGGGGTGTCGTTATAACATATGCCGCCAAGTTTAAGGCCCATATCGTCCCGTTCGTACATGCCAATTATGGCCCGTAACAGTGTTGACTTACCGCTTCCAGACTCGCCTACCAGTGCTACCATTTTGTTCTGATTTATTTCTAAGTTAATATCCGATAGTGTATTACATGCAGCATCTACATATTTGAAACTCAACCCTTCTATGCTAAGGCAGTACCCATTGGGTTGCATTTGCTTTGCTGGCAACTTTGACTTGGGCACCTGTGCGAACGCTTCGCCTTTTTCTAGTATCGCAAACACGCGCTTTGCCCCGGCTATCGGTGGCTGCAACCCTGCATATACCGCCCCAAGGTCGCCTATAGACGATGATAGCGAGCTACTCATGCCAAACACAACTACAACAAGGTAAAACTCTAACCGCCCTGTAGCCGCAAGCCAGCCACCAAAGCCAAACACTACAAGCAATGTCAGCCAGCCTTCTATTGTGCCAAACAGCCGTTGGCCCATCTGTATAAAGCCCTGCCGTATGTCCAATATCTTGAGGCGGTTGTTATCACGGTCAAACATTATAAATGCCTGGGACTGCATATTATAGGCCCGTATCGCCATTGCCCCGGAGAAGGCATTACTGGCAGTTATTAGCGCTTCGGCATTGGCCTCTAAGCGCTCTTTTCCAACCTTGGCCAAAGGCTCTGTAAAGCGCTTTTGCATTACGAAGCTTATAGTACCTACAGCCAAAGTTGCAAGCCCTAGCCGCCAATCTATGACAAATATAGTAATAGATGCGCCTACAATTGTAATTATATTACGCATCAAAGACATCAGCGGTTCTTCAAATATATTGGATGCAGTATCACTGTCTGTATTGATGGCAGCAATACCTTCACCACTATGTGACGCATCCTCTATGCCTGTACGTATAAAAACACGGAAAAGCATACGCTTCATGTCAAGCACTGCACGCTCTACAACTATCATATTTATAGCAACCGCCACCAAAAACAACAACAAGTACCCAAAAACCATAACAGCCAACATCACAGCAGCGTAAAACACACCGTCCGCATCGCCAGCCAAGATAGCCGCCATTATATTGCCAGAAAAAATAGCAAAGAAAAATGGAAACGCAAAGCCCTGTGTACTGTAGATAAACTGGGTTATAGCATACCGTATACGATATGGCCGCATAAAGCGGAACATTTTAAAAAAGTATTGGTTGTCGTTTTGCATTAGTATATTTTTTATGGATGTCATAAGACAATCAACCTCGCTTTCATTTGAGCCATTTATGTCTAGTATGAGTACAGGCTGCGATATATTTCGTTTGTTTTTATTAAGTCGTCATGCGTACCTATACCTGCAACCTTGCCGCTACTCATGACAATTATTGTGTCGCAGGCAGCTATGGATTTTGCCCTGTGAGCCACCATTATTGCTGTTTTACCTGCTATGACATTGTTAAAGCCGTCTATTATTTCTGCCTCAGTGTCTGCGTCAAGGGCAGATGTAGCCTCATCCAGTAAGATGACTGGGGCATCTTTGTAAAAAGCCCTGGCTATAGCTATACGCTGGCGCTGTCCACCGGATATGTTGCTAGATGCTTCTGATAGTACACTGTTAAATTTTTCGGGCAGGGTATGTATAAAGTCCAATATCCCTGCATCTGCGCAAGCTTTCTCTAGACGTGGCATGTCTGTTATTACTGGCTCTAGGGTTATATTTTTAGCTATGCTTTCAGCAAAAAGGAAGGAGTCCTGCGGTACATATGCAAAAATATTACGTAAGTCAGACTTTGTGAAGCTGGTTGTACTTTTATTGTTGATTAATATTTCCCCAGTCAGGGGTTCGTAAAGCCCCAATAGCAGTTTAAGCAGTGTTGACTTACCAGAGCCACTGCTTCCCACAATAGCAATTTTGCTACCTGCTGCAATATTAATATTAATGTTGTCTAGGACAGGCAAACTGTCTTCGTTTTCTATATATGAGAATGTAACATTTTCAAATTTTATGTTGGCTGCTGTAACGACTTCAGGTTGTGTATTTTCTTGTGATGTTTCTTCTAAGTCTTGTGCTGTATTTTCGTTTAAGCGCTTGCCGCCTGCTATTAGTTGTGCAATACGGCCTATGTTTTGGGCCAGCATGGTAATACTACCTGCGGCAATTATTACTGTTGTTACAAATGCAACAAACTCTGCCAAGGTTAGCGTCCCGCTTATTACCCCATTGGCTAGTACAACAAACACCACAATTAGCGGCGCAAACAATACAGCCATCATTGACCCAATCATAAGCCCCAAAAACCACGCAAGTTTTTTTACTAATGCAAAATACTTATTATAAACCATCATGTAGTGCTGCTCGAGTATATCGTCTAGCGAATATGCTACAACTGTATTCAAGTTTTGGAGGGAATCGTTTACAACAGCATTAAAATCAGCTTTTCTTTTTGACATTTTTACAGACATCTTTTGTAGAGGAATAGAAAGCAACAACTGCATCACAAGCATACCAATAGCTGCAAGGAACAAGATACCAGTAAAAGAAGGGCTAATTACAATCATAAAAACGAATGCCGAAGCAAATGAAACAAAATCTTCAAAAACCTGAAGCAACCCACTAGTAACAAGACGCTCTGCCAAGGGGATGTCATTAGTATAAATAGACAAGCTTTCTCCTGTACCGGCTTTTTCTAATACAGAAAAAGGTACACGCAAAAAATACTCAACAAAATGTGCCCTAAGCTTGTACCCGACATTTGCAGAATATTTTGCAAGGAGTACTGTGTTAATTGCAGCAGCCGTAGCCCTAAGTACAGTTATGCCCGTTATAAATACAAACAACAGTATAATTGTATCTGTGTCCCCTGTTACTGCGGCTTCTGATATTTCGCCAGTTAAGCGGTTAACAGCAAGGACAGCTATGGCTGTTGTAGCAGCCAAAAATACATATATAAGCATAAAGCCAGTAAAGCGCATTCCTGTTTTTTTCATGGTTGTGTATATTGTTTTCATTGTTTAATTCATGCCTCCTTCGTCGGCGGAACAAATAGGTTGGTACAGATATGGCCGCTTTCTTTCAACCATACAAAACTGCAGCTGTGCCTTTGACTTAAAACACATATTTTCCGTAAAAATTAGAAAGGGTACAAATGAAAGAAATGGTTTGGCTTGATAAGTTGCTACAATTGCATCGTCCATCTCAACCTCGCTTGCTATTACTATGTCATATTCCTTAAATTTTTTGAGTGTATCTTCTGCTTTTTCGAGTGGTATACCTAACTTTTTTTGAATCAGCTTTGATGTGAAGGCAGTTTCGCCTTCCCTTTGATATAAGTAAAATAGTAATCTTAAAGCGTCTGGGTCAGATAAAAGTTTAAACAGCTTAATATATTCTTCCTTGAAAGATAACTTATGCCCCCACCCTTTTGTAGGCTCAGGCATTATCATAAAGTAAGGCAAGTCTTCACTAAGCCCTATTGATACTGCACCTTCTGTTGTTTCTACCCTACCATAATTCACATCTTCGCCCGTTTCTTTGGCCATGGTTTGTATCTCGCGATACATATGCTCAAACATTTCTGGTGTCAATAATCCTCCAGAAAACGCTAATACAAAGTTTTTGCAATAATTATATACATTACTAAGCCGTTTATCCTCTGGTAGTGATGCAATGCTTTCTATTACGTCGTCCATTAGGCTGGAGGTATCACGCGTCTTGCGGCCAAACAATCTATCAATGGTAACACCAAAATAGTCTGCTATGACTGGTAATAGCATTGTATCCGGGCTCCCCCCACCTTCCCACTTAGACACAGATTGCCCAGTAACACCTACTGCATCGGCCAATGTTTCTTGGGTTATGCCTTTTTCTTTGCGCAACTCGGCTATATTTGTGCCAATATTGTAGTTGTTCATATACGCATCACCTTCACCTTATATTTGTGCTTATATATTATCCCAAGTTGCAGGTTGATGCAATTGAGGCATTATTGCATATTTCAACTTGCAGTTGTTCGGCGCATGATTATACAACTTGTGTATGATGCAAATAAAAAAGGAGCCATCCCGCAAGCGAGAAAGCTCCTTTAATCCTGTTATACAGGTAAGTCTAATACAAGTTAATGTTTATTAGTTTGTGGCAACATATGCCTCGTCTGCGGTCAAGCCCCATTTCCAAGCATTCCAGCTAGAAATAACGTCTCTTGAACCTGTCAGATACAATGAGAAATTAGCAACACGGTTGTTAACTGCTGTAAGACCAATAGCAGCTGTGGTTGGGAAAATTACGCCTGCCTCGGAAACAGCTTCTTGCCACATCTGAACGGTATCGAGCAAGAAATCTTGCTCCCACATATCGTCAGATTGGAATCTGCTTAGCACATATTCCCATTGTGGACTACGGAACCTTGCCAAGTTGTTTCTGGTTTCATATCCAAAGATATTCCATGGGTTTGGAGAAGCACCAAAGCCCCAGCCATGTGTGAACATATCAACTACGCCATCATCGGTTTCGTTGAATTGTACATCACTGGCTACAGTACCCTCAATCAAACGGCCTTGGTAGAACTCAACCCTAAGGCCAAGGTCAGACCAGTTTTGGATTTCCATTGCGCGGCTGGTTTCGTTTGCTGGGGTACCAGATGTTGCCATGTAGATAATTGTAAGATCTGTGCCATCTGGGCGTAGCCTGTAACCTTCAGCATCGCGTTGGTCATATCCTGCATCGTCAAGGATTTGTGCTGCGCGCTCCATGTCAAAACTATTCCATGTTTCAAGCGAAGTGTCGATCCATGGCATTCTTCTGATACCAAAGTATACAGAGCCAGTGGGTACAACCAAACCGTTGAACAACATACCAGCGGATATATGGTCAATAGAAAGTGCAAGTGCTTGCCTTACAGGTCTAGAAACTCTCCACTCTTCTTCTGGGAATGTTACAACTTCTTCAAGGTCTGGGCAGAAGTAACCGCTTCTAAAAGCAAGCCACGAGTTGGAGTTATGTGTTTGTAGAGTAGAAAGGAACTGAACATTGTCCATATACCTAAACTCTGGAGTAAACTGTGATTGTGGGAATGGGCTACCAATGTCATACAGGCCTTGCTGCATTGCCATAGGAAGCATAAGCGGTGCAATAATTTCTACTGTAATAGCTTCAAGAGTTGGTACGCCTCTCCAGTAGTTTTCGTTCCTTACTACGTGGATAGATTCGCCTTCAACCATAGAGTACAGGATGAATGGGCCGTTACCTAGTACATTGTGGCGTGCATTTGCATGGCCTTCCATGTCAGCAATTGCGATACCTTCCCAGTGGTGACGTGGTAGTGGGCTACCCCAGAATCCCCACTGTTCTATTGTTGGTGGGAAATCAATCATATGAAGAACTAGGGTCATCTTGTCTTCAGATAGCTCAAGACCTGCGATGTAATCAACATCGCCCGCTCTATATTCTGTTACGCCTACTACGTTGCTAATGTTTACACCCCACCTTGGGCCGGTGTAATCGCCATGAGCTATTACTTCGTATGCAAACACTACATCGTCCAAAGTTACAGGCACACCATCATGCCAGTAGCTGCGGTGGTTTTTAACAATTGTTACGGTCCTAGCGTCCCTATCGAAGTATACGTTAGCAAGGTTTCTGTCGTTTACAGGTGTAAAGTCAAGACCAAGTCCAATTAATTCTTCAAAGAACAAGCTCCTTAGATCTGCATCTTCGCTCCAAATCCAGAAAACTGGGCAGAAGATACCTTGGAGACCTCTTGCGCTTCCGAAGCCCCATCTTAGAGTTCCGCCGTCCATAACAGGGTTAGGGTTAGCAACATGGTTGCTAAACTGACCTGCGATTTCTTCTAATACGGCAAACGGGTTGTGTTGACGTTCTTCATCATCAAACTCTAAATCGAATTCAACTTCTTCGTCATCGTCTTCGTCGCCATTATCATCGGCTGGTGGTGGAGTGGTCACTGTTTGTGTTGGCTCATCGTCTCCTGCAGGTGTTTCACCTTCACCATTTCTTGCACAAGCAACCATTACAAGCATTACTGCCGCAAGCAATAACATTACTAATGATAATTTTCTTAACATTGTTATAACTCCTCCTTTTCTGGTGGATGGCATTATGTCGCAACCACCATGCTCATAACTTTTATTAGTTTTTAGCTTATGTTGCCCGGGGCACAATTGTGTTAACTTGCACACCTTAGAATTGTCCAATATCGTTTCACTCCTTTCTTGTGGGTTTGAACAATATATAATCAAAATCTTGGGGATTTATGCCCCGTGACCCTAATTATCTGCGTTGACGCGGGTTGACAGCGCGTGATACTGCAGTGCCAATACCAAGGATACTAATTGACATAAAGAAAATTAACAATACAGCGGGGACCCATTGCCACTGGCGATTTGCAAGTACTATAGGATTCATACCAAGTGATATAAGCCGCCCGATACTTGGTACCCCAAATGGAAGACCAAACCCTATAGCGGTAAGCCCGGCTTCAAAACCTATCATACTTGCCAGAGTTAATATCCCGCTAACCATAATAAACGAAAGAACATTGGGGAATATCTTTTTGAATATTATTACGATATTGGGGGTACCCAAAGTTTTTGAAGCCAATACATAATCCTTAGCGGCTTCTTGCAACACCCTAGCCCTTAGGCCCCTGGCACCGCCAAACCAACCCATGAGTACCATTGTCATAGCAAACTCCCGCACACCCCAATTATTTAACCACATAGATAAAAACGCTATTACCATCAAGTTAGGAACCATAATTATCGTGTCTATGATACGTAGTACAACTAGATCTATATAGCCACCATAGTACCCTATAAAAAGCCCAGTAAAAGTACCTATTATTATTATGGGTACCGTTACCATAAAAGATAATTGCATAGAGTTTCTAAAACTTATTATTAACATCTGGAGCATGGGCCGACCGCTTTCGTCGGTCCCCAGGCTACCAAATGCTGCAGGGGACAGATTTATCTGCCTTGGGGCTATACGTGATACCGCTGCCTCATCTATCAAGTTCCCCCACACAAAAGCTATAACAACTAGAGTAATGAACATAAGCACAGAGAATATGGCGAATGGATCCCGCCGTATCTCTTTCCATATAAGCTCCATCATGCTGGGAATTCTATTTTGTCTTTTAAATTCTTTTTCGTCTATAATAGTCCCGGTTTCTAACCCGAAATTTTTTGCATTATCGTTATCCATCACTTGTCCCTCCTTATTTTATACGGATGCGCGGGTCAAAAATCGTTAGCATTATATCCGATATTAAGAAACCTATTATTGTTAGAGCGCCATAAAACATAACCAAGAAGTTTACTACCGGCCAATCCTGATTGTTAAGCCCTGTAACAAATAAGTTCCCCATTCCCCTGAAAGTAAACAAGTTTTCTATTATAACGCCACTGCCAAATATCCCAACTATTGCACTACCAAGGCCACTGGCTATAGGTAATAGGGAGTTCCTGAATATATGCCTGGTATATACTTTATTAAGGGGGACACCCTTTCCTAAAGCAGTTGTTGTATACTCCAAGTTTTTTTGGTCATTTACCTCGTTGCTCAAAAACTGAACAATCGCAACACCTGCAAGGGCAGCACCCGCAATAGCAGGTAGCATAGCATGGTGTATCCTATCCCTAAATACCACCCACCATGACTGGTGAACTAGTAGCGCATTTCTAGAACCACTTATAGGAAACCACTGCAATATTATCGCAAAAACCCATAATAGGATTACAGCAAATATAATTGTTGGGAAAGACATTTGTATAAAGTTCCAAAATGATATGACTTTTTCCGCGACTCTACCCTTGTAACGGCCAGCAATCAAACCTAAGGGTACAGCAACTGTGTAAACCATTATTAAAGTCAAACCTGACAACAGCATACTGTTACTTAGTCGTTCACCCACAAGCTCAATAACTGGGCGCCTCCAGTTTAGGGACCTGCCAAAATCCCCCCGCAGCATATTGCCAATCCATGTAAAATACCTTTGCCATACTGGGTCATACAGCCCTGCCGCTACACGCATCTCGTGTACTCTTTCCGGGTCTAGGGTGCCATCTTCTACAATCAACCCTTGAAGAGGATCACCCGGCAAAAACTGTGCTAACGCAAACACTACTAAAGATACCGCAAGAAGCTGAGGTATCGCTATAAGAAAACGTCTTAGTGTCGATTTCCACATTCTACAACCCTCCTAAGGTATCGCCACATAGTGGTCGTCGTTTATTTTCTTAAGGTCGTACACTGAGCTATCTTCCCCATAGTACGAGCCAAGGGAGCTTTCATATTCTTTTTCTACTTCTTTGCGCTGTTGCTCGTTCATGGCCCTGTTTGTGGGGTCCATATCTGGCACAGCGGTTAGTAGCCTTTTTGTATATATATGAAGTGGGTTGTTGTAGATTTCTTCTGATGTACCTATTTCTACAAATCTTGCTCTATGCATTATTTTGAGTTTTTGGCACATATGCTGCACTACACCCAAGTCGTGGCTTATGAATAGATAGGACAGGCCAAATTCTTCTTGTACGTCTTTTAGGTAGTTGAGTACCTGGGCTTGTACAGATAGGTCAAGAGCCGATACAGGCTCGTCACACACAATAAGCTTGGGCTTAAGGGCCAATGCCCTTGCCACACCTATACGCTGCCTTTGCCCGCCCGAAAACTGATGAGGATATTTTAGTGCATTTTCGGGGGTCATACCTACAATGGCAAGTAGTTCGTCCACGCGTTTGCGTTCTTCGGCTTTGGAGAGTTTTTCGAAGTTCCTAAGTGGCTCGGCTATAATGTCCAGGATACGCTCTTTTGGGTTCATGGATGAAAAAACATCCTGGAATATCATTTGCACGCTCTTGCGATAGCTAGAGCGGTTTTTGTTTATATACTTTGTTATATCTTCACCGTTAAAGATAATGCTGCCGCTTGTGATGGGGACTAGGCCCAAAATGGCTTTGCCGGTGGTTGTCTTGCCGCATCCACTTTCGCCTATTAGGCCAATGGTTTCACCTTCGTTGATTTCGAAGCTTATGTCATTAACGGCTTTTACATAACCAACCGTGCGCCCCATTATGCCGCCCTTTATGGGATAATAGACTTTTAAATTTTTCACCTCTAGTAAAGCCATGTCTTAACCCTCCTGGAAATGAAAATTTTTATGGCAAGTACATCTTACGAAGTGCCCGTCTTCTACTTCGCGCAGAATTGGGTCTGACTCGTGTTCTTCGTCTTTTATCCACGGTATACGTGGGGCAAAACGGCAACCTTGCCTTGGTAAGTTTATGAGAGTAGGGACCGCGCCCTGTATGGTACTTAGCCTACCGCCTATGTTGCTTCCACGCGGGGTAGAAGCAAACAAAGAGCGGGTATAGGGGTGTAGCGGGTTGGCAAATAGGGTTTGCACGTCGGCTGTTTCTACAATTTGGCCGGCGTACATGACTGCTACCCTGTCTGCCATTTCTGCCACAACGCCTAGGTCATGGGTTATTAGCATAATACTGCTGCCGGTTTTGGTTTGCAGGTTGCGCATCAAGTCAAGGATACCGGCTTGTATAGTTACGTCTAGTGCTGTTGTGGGCTCGTCGGCTATAAGTAGTGCCGGCTCACATGAAAGCGCCATTGCGATTATTATCCTTTGGCGCATCCCCCCCGATAACTCATATGGGAAGGAGTTGTATGTCAACTCTGGGTTTGGAATTTCAACGTCATGCATAAGTTTTATTGCGTGGGCTTTCCTGTCTGCGGCGCTCATGCCTTTTTTGTGGTAGGTCAGACCTTCTTCGAGCTGTTGCCCAATCCTATGTAAAGGATTAAGTGACATTAGTGGGTCTTGATAAATCATGCCTATTTCCCCACCCCTGACTTTGTACATATCCTTGTCAGGCAACCCTACTAGGTTTTTGTCCACGAAGTTTATCTCGCCTTCGATTCTGGTGAAAGACATATCATGAAGCCTTAAAAATGAAAGGGCCATTGCACTTTTGCCACAACCGGACTCGCCTACTATGGCAAGGGTTTCATTCTTCATGATATCAAGTGATACACCGTCTACTGCTGCATGGTAGTCGTCTACAGTTTTGAAAGAGACACGCAGGTCGTTTATTGAAACCAGCTTTTCTTCCATTGTATGGAACGCTCCTTCCGCTTTATGAATTTGCGGTAATTTTATGTGAATACTTGATAATATTGGACCGGATGTTTTTGCAAATCATGTTTATTTGTTAATTTCCAGAGAGTATAGCACCATAAGCCAATACGGTCAAGATAAATATTCGATATACGTACAATACCAGGATTTGTCTGTCTTGATGTGATTTGTAGGAAATACATATACATGTGACTGTGCTAGCTGTTTTTATGTGAATAAATATAAAAAACACCTGTTTATAAAGAATACAAAATTCTTATAAACAGGTGTAGGATAATAATACTTATGCAGTCAAAGCCTTGTAATATCAATGTAAACAGGCCTTGTGTTTAATCGTGAATAATTTTAGTCCAAAATCCAAACATTTATGTGCCTACGCCCAAACCTGCGGGCATCGTTTATATTGTACATAAACAGGTCTATCTTGTAGCCCCTTATTGCACCACCTACGTCTGCAGCTATGGCAAAGCCATAACCTTCTACATACAGCCTTGTGCCCAGGGGTATTACTGTCCTATCTACGGCTACCACACCGTGGCGCACACGCATACCGGAAGCGGTTATGCCGTACCATGGGTCCCATGGGTGTTTGCCAGTGCAGCTATAGCCGGATGTATATGCTGTGGCTTCCATCCTCAGGCGGCGCACATAGTGGAAGTCTGGGGCTGTAACGTCTGTTAGCTCGCCTAGTTGGGCGGTACCTACGTCTATGATTGCGGGGACTGGCTCGGATACTGTCCTGTAGCTAATTACATCGCGGCTCTGCTCTACCCCGCCTATTATTATTATTGCGCTGGTTACAGAGTGTTCGCCTACGGTACCTTCTTGGCGCAAGTGACTCCTGCCTTCGCGTACGGCGCCGGTGTGGTTTTCGATGATTTCGTATGGGAGGGGGGCGTACTCTGTATAAAAACGGCTGTCCCAGGTTAGGAAATTAATTGTTTCGCCTTGCTGTACGTACCTGGATATTTCCCCATTGTATAGCAGTATCAAGTCATGCTCGAACTGCTGTTGTACTAGAATCTGCCCTACAGTTGTGCCGGGCAGGACGACCTTTGTTGTGCGTTGGCCGTGATTGATTTGCACTTCAAACTCTACTTCCCGGGAAATTACTAGATTTATGCCTTCCCATATTTGGGAATCTGTAGAGTGGTTGATACGGTCAAGAGGGTTTAGCTGCACCCCAATTTCCAGTAAAAAATCTGACACGGTGTTTGCGTTGGTTGGATATGTGTGTGTAGTGTCGTGGTCTTGGATTGTTACATCAATCATAGAGCCATTGCCTGCAAAAAAATGGTCATCGTCTGGGGGGACGATAAAGGTCACGACAAAGAGGAATACAACAGCACATACCATGGCTTTAATAGCAGCCTTTATAAATTTCATTGTAGTCTCCATTCTAATGTATGATGGCCTCTTGCGGGGCTGGGACGTATGTATTTTTCCGCAAAACCGCAGAGGCACAAATAATAAAAGGATGTGATTTATTCACATCCTCAACGTTGTTACTGTCAAAGCTTAACATTTGCTTAATATATTTGCAATAGTTTTTTAACGCAAATTAATATTACACACGACATTAATAGTCATTATTTCCCAATGCCGCCAATTGACACCATGCAAATATTGCCCGCGAAACCTTGCGGTGTGCGGTTTTTACAAATTGAAGGGGGGCTTGATAATGCCAATTTCTGTTATAAAGCCGGTTATTAGACTAGCCGTGGTTACATCGAAGGAAGGATTGTATACTTTTACGCCTTTGGGAGCCATGGGACTTGTGTACCACAAGCTGGTTATTTCTGCTGGTTCGCGTTCTTCTATTATTATTTCTGTGCCTGTTTTTGTGGACATATCTATTGTAGAAAGTGGAGCGCATACATAGAAAGGAATATTGAAATGCTTGGCCAATATTGCTACGCCATGGGTGCCAACCTTGTTTGCAGTATCGCCATTGGCAGCTACCCGGTCACACCCTACAAAAACTGCGTCTATTAGGCCTTTTGACATGACAGTTGCGGCCATATTGTCGCATATTAGTGTCACGTCTATGTTGGCTTGGTGCAGCTCGAAGGCTGTTAGCCTAGCACCTTGCAATACTGGGCGGGTTTCGTCTGCGTATACGCGAAGGTTAATGCCCTGCTCGTGAGCGATGTAAATTGGGGCAAGGGCTGTGCCGTATTTTGTTGCGGCTAGGGCACCGGCATTGCAGTGGGTAAGTATGCCCATGTCATGCTTTAGTAAGGCCGCGCCATGCTGGCCTATGCGGCGGCAGATTTTTGTGTCGTTGGTTTGTATGTCTTGGGCTGCTTGGTGCAGGGAGTTTATTATTTCTGTTATGGGGCTATGTTTGTTGGCTTGGTAGCATATATACATCTGGTTAAGGGCCCAATCTAAGTTAACGGCTGTTGGGCGCGCTGTAGATAGGTAGGCCGATGCGGATTTAAACTCCTGCGCAAAGGCAGCAGGGTCAGCGCTATTGGCGGCGTGGGTCTTCATATGGATATATAGCCCCAAAGCTGCTGTTACGCCTATTGCCGGTGCACCGCGTACTTGCAGGTCTTTTATTGCTGTCCAGACTTGGGATATTGTGGTCAGGTGCAGGTATTTTATGGTATGCGGAAGGAGTGTCTGGTCCAGGATAACTACAGCAGAGTTAGGATTGTCTAAGTATAGGGTTTGAGGGGGGTGCATGAATATCCTCCTTTATAAGTCTTGCAAGCTCATCATATCAACTGCCGCAAGCTTTGTACGGTTTTTTCTACATATGAAATATATTGCCAGAAGTATTGCGGTGGGTATGTTGGATACAGCAATACCAATTAGCAAGAAAAATATAGTCGAAACAAAGTCAAAGCGTATAGTACCATAATCAACTAAGTAATGATTAACCATTTCTTGTAGGACACGAGGCTCGCTTTCAACTGTTTCTTGCGTGCTATATCGCTCCACTATAGCGAACCTTTCGGCCAGCAGCATGTCTTCTACTGCTGTATCGTGTATGGCCACGTTCATGGTTGTGGTGGTACTAACTATACTAAAAAGTGCTATGCCCAATATACGCATCATAGAAATGCCAAACGTGACTGCGGGCAATATAAGCCCAGGCCACATGCTTTCCCGTTTGGATAAATAAACCTGCAAAACAGCCAATGCAACTACAAATACCAGCGAGATAATTATTATAAACATCACAGCTACTAATGCCATTGTGCTTTACCTCCTATTTTTTTGTACTCAGAAATTAGTATCTTGGCTGTATCGAAATCTAGCTTGTCGTTTATTGCCAAGCGCTTAACCAATGCAATGTATGGGTCGTTGGAGATATCGTCGTTTATTTGTATTTTTTGGATTAGCTTGTCCAGCCGTAGGCGCACGGTTGGGTAGGTTACGCCGTACTGGTGTGCTATCTCTTTTAATGAACCGGATGCTTGGAGGAACTTTTTAATGAAGGTTATATCTTCGTCTTCCAGAGTGGCAAGCCATTCTGGGATTGTTTCTATTGCCATGGACTCACGCCTCCATTTTAAGAATGTTGAAAATGTAAACACATGCAATCATTCGCATTGATTTTAATTTTATTCAATGTAACATTTAATTATGTTAAAGTCAAATTAATTAAGTGCTGTGTCAAGTCAGTTTCAGCATTTGTATTGCCATGTCCAGTGTTGCTGTCAGCTCACGACTTTCATCCTCGCCTTGCCCTACAAACTCCTTTTCAAACTTTGCCCCAAAATCCAGCAGCCGTTTATCTTCATGAGATAACTCGTCTGCACCTATTACAGAGGCCAGCGCCCTGGCATCACCCACTTGTGCATATGCAGCAAACAGGCGGTTTGCAAGTGCCGGATGGTCTTCTCTGGTACGGTCTTTGCCTATGCCGTCTTTCATGAGGCGGGACAAAGACGGGAGTATGTTTATGGGCGGATAAATGCCGCGCATGTGCAAACTCCTGTCTAGTACTATCTGCCCTTCTGTTATATAGCCGGTAAGGTCTGCCACTGGGTGGGTAATATCGTCGCTTGGCATTGTTAAAATGGGGACTTGGGTAAGGCTGCCGCCCCCGTGCTTTAGCAGCCCTGCACGCTCGTACAGGCTGGCTAGGTCCGAATATAAATAGCCGGGGTAGCCTTTGCGGCTGGGGATTTCGCCACGGGTAGAAGATATCTCTCGCAGGGCTTCGGCATAGGCTGTCATGTCTGTGAGGATGACCAGTACGTGCATTTCTTTTTCAAAGGCCAGATACTCTGCGGCTGTTAGGGCACACCGGGGGGTGATTATACGCTCTACTGCCGGGTCACTGGCTAAATTAAGAAACATCACGGCACGGTCTGCCGCGCCGCTCTCTTCGAATGTACGGCGGAAGTAATCCGCTACATCGTATTTTACGCCCATTGCCGCAAAAACTACCGCGAAATTTTCGCCTTGTTCTATATTGGCTTGCCTTGCGATTTGTGCCGCCAACTTGTCGTGTGGTAGGCCGTCGCCTGAAAAGATAGGTAGTTTTTGCCCACGTATTAATGTGGCTAGGCCATCTATGGCCGATATGCCTGTTTGTATATGGTCTTTGGGATATGTACGCAGCACCGGGTTTATGGCAGTGCCGTTTATTGGCCGCCTTGGGCCGTATATTGGGCCCAGGCCGTCTATGGGGCGGCCCATCCCATCAAACATGCGGCCTAAGATGTCGCTGGATACGGCAAGCTCCATTGGCCGCCCTGTAAAACGGGTACGGGTATTGGTTAGGGACAGGTCAGATGTCCCTTCGAATACCAATACAATGGCCCGGTTTTCTTCTATTTGGATTACGCGGCCTGTCTTTGTGCGGTTTGGCGGTGTTGGTACTGGCATTGTTATTTCTACTATTTCGTCATAGGCTGGGGACGCTATACCTTCTAATACAACCAGGCTGCCGCTTATTTCTTGCAAGCCAAGATAGTCTGTGTTCATACGTTTCTCTCCTACTATCACCATCTCTGCTATAATATATAGGAAAGCCGCAACATGTTCTTATGCTAATCTCAAAGGATGATAATATGAAGTGTTTAGTAATAGCAGAAAAACCATCTGTAGCCCGCGACATAGCCCGGGTACTCAAGTGCACCCAGCGCGGTGATGGTTGCCTACATGGCAGTGACTATGTCGTCTCGTGGGCAATTGGCCACTTGGTGACACTTCAAGAGCCAGAAGACTATAATCCGGCCCTAAAACGTTGGCAAAAATCTGACTTACCTATAGTCCCTGCCAACATGGGCCTAAAACCCATCCAAAGAACCGAAAGCCAGCTAAACATCCTTAAAAAACTCATGGACTCGAATGAAATTACGCAGATAATATGCGCCACAGACAGCGGGCGCGAAGGCGAACTAATTTTTAGATACATATACCACTGGGCCAAGTGCACGAAGCCAGTAAAACGGCTATGGATTAGCAGCTTGACAGATGCCGCAATAACAGACGGTTTATCCAAGATGCGCGACGGCTGCGAGTATGACAACCTATATGCGTCTGCCCGCTGCCGTGCAGAGGCGGATTGGCTGGTAGGCATGAACGCAACCCGCGCATTTACCCTCAAAAATGGCGAGCTGCTTCCCGTAGGCCGGGTGCAAACACCAACATTGGCCATCTTGGTTGACAGACAAAAAGAAATTGCGGCGTTTGTGTCCAAAGAATATTGGGAAGTACACGCCACCTTCATAGTCGATGAAAATATAGAAGCTCAGTATCCAGGCATATGGGTTTCGCCAGAAGGTGAGCAAAAAATCCAAGAAAAAGAGCAAGCAGAAGCCATAGCCACCAAAGTCAACAACGCCACTGGCATAGTAGAAAGCGTAGAAACAGAAGAAAAACGCCAGCTACCACCGCAGTTGTTTGACCTAACGGAGTTGCAGCGCGAATGCAACCGCAAATTGCATTTTTCGGCCCAGAAGACCTTGTCTGTAGCCCAGTCTTTATACGAAAAGCACAAGCTAATCACCTACCCCCGGACAGACAGCCGCTACCTAAGCAAAGACATAGAGCCCAAACTGCGCCCGGTGCTAGAGTCAATTAAAGACGCACCATACAACAGCTTTGCCGCGCATATACTATCCCTGCCAAAGCTACCAACAACCTCACGCGTCATCAACGACAAAAAAGTGACAGACCATCACGCCATAATCCCAACCGGCTCAAAAAAATCCCTCTCTGGCCTGACAAGCGACGAGCGTGCAGTTTACGATAGGATTTTGCGCAATTTTTTGGCAGTGTTTTACCCTGCATATGTATATGATATAACCACAGTAATAACGCTGGTCGTAGACGAGCGCTTCCAGTCCAAGGGCCGTATGGACAAAAATCTTGGCTGGACAGCACTATATGCCCACGAAAAGCAAGCCACAAAAGATGATGACTCCCCTGCCCTGCCACAACTTTCAAAAGACACCCCTATAATCACAACCGAAGCCAAAGTCCAACAAAAAAAGACCCAGCCCCCAAAACCATATACAGAAGCTTCTCTACTGTCTGCAATGGAGCACGCGGGCCGCTTCGTAGATGACGAAGCCTTAAAGGAAGCGCTAAAAGCCTCCGGCCTTGGGACCCCAGCCACCCGCGCCGCTATCATAGAAAAGTTAATATCCTCTGGTTATGTTGAGAGAAACAAAAAAAACCTTGTCCCAACAAGCAAGGCCATGGGGCTAATTGACATGTCCCCACCAGAGCTGCGCTCGCCAGAGACAACTGGCAAATGGGAGCGCGGGCTGCAACGCATAGCCAATGGGGAACTGGATGATAAGCGCTTCATGGAAAGTATTAAAAGGTACGTGCTTTACCTAATCCAATGGGCTGGGTAGTTGTTTTGATGCTACCTAGTTTTGATGCTACCGGGTTTTGATGCTACCGATAAAGGTTTTTTACCCACATTGCCGGGCGCACCCCTCCGCGCCCAATGCAAACGCGGTCGCCGTTTAAGGGGATGTACCCAGGGGTACCAACATAGGCCACTGTACAATCGCTATATCCGGGTGTCCTAAGCCACCATAGAGAGGCTAGGCCGTTGTGCTTTGCTACCCTGCTATTGTCGTGTGAGTTTGATAGTATCCAGCCGCTGGGGTCTGTGACCCATTTTCCTTGCTCGTATTTTTTGCGCTTTTGGTTTAGGTAGTCACCACTATTGCCAAAATATTGGTCGGCTTCTTCTATGCTTAGTATAAATACCTTGTCTGATGTGTCATTGCCGCCGTGTGTGCTGTACCATAGGTTGTTTGGGTTTGACAGCCTTGCTTCTATAATTTTATCTTTTTCATCTAAGCTAAAAATGTCATAAAAGTCACCATTAAGATATTGGCGTAGCTTGCTGTTTTCCCATGTTACACCTTCATAGCAGGGGTGATATGCCCTTTGCTCTATTATGTCTAGTGTTATAAGCAGTGCATTATCACCCCTAATATCAAGCACAAGCCAGTCAAAATCCCCAAACAGTACGGTATCGCCAATGGTAAGTGCTGCATCCACTGCCGCGGCTTGGTGCTCGTTGGCGGTGGGTGGGATGTAGCCCAGTAGTTCCGCTATGCATTCTATTACCGCTTTTGCTGCGTTTTCTTCGATAAAGTATTTCTTGCGTATTTCTCTTGTGAGGTTGTGCACATCTGTGAACATGTTCCTTGACGATGAGTTTTTTATGCGTGTGTATGCGTCCATCTCGCTTATTGCTGTATTTATTAGGCCGTTTATGGGCCTTGATGTCACGCCGGTTACAGCTTCCGAAGTTTTCGCGTTAAACAGTGTCTTATCTTCGAATATCTCTTTGCTGTATAAGTGTTGATAGTCTTGCAAGGCTTGTCTTATTTCATTTCTCACACTTGCACCTCATCTGTGTAATCTCGCATTTGCTTCCATATATCTATAATCATCTGGTACCGGTGCGGTGGTACACCCCTAAATGGGAGGTTGCTGGTTGTGAAAATATAACCGCCGCCAGGCCTGCCATGGGTGAGGCAGTACTTGGCACCAGCTATAAGTTCCTCGTCTGTGCCGGACTGTAGCAGGGCGCAATTTACGTTGCCGCACAGGGCTACCATGTGGCCAACCCTTGCCTTTACTTCCTTTATATCAACCTCGCACGCCGGGTCCAAGGAGTGTAGCGCGTGGGGCTTGCATTCTACTAATTGGTCCAAGATAGGCATGATGTTACCGTCTGAGTGTTTGATTGTGTACATGCCCAGCTGCTTGCATTCTTCTATTATCTTGGATAGGTATGGCTGGATAAACTCCCGAAACAACTCAGGCGTCAAAAATGGGCCGGATTTATCGCAATAGTCGGAACATAGCAATGCCACATCAACACCGGCTTCGGCTAGGTACTTGTTGCGCTCGATTGCGGTGTCCATACGCTGCTTGGCTTCCGCGTGAAGGCTGGCTGGGTCGTTGGCTGCGCGGTACGCCAGGGACTGCGTCCCGCTTCTTATTCTGGGGGTTAATGCAAAGGTACCGTCTGCAGAGTAGCCCAGCAGCCGCTGCCCGTTGGTTAGCTCGCGTACTTTTTTAAACAGAAATTTCCGCTCTGGTGATATGAATGTACCGTCTACATAGCCTGCGCCAAAGTGGCCGGGGATTATGCAATAGTCTAAGGCATCGAATACTTTGGCTATGTCTTGGGCTACCTCGTTGAGCCTACGGTCCTTGTCTGCGGCAGAAAGACGGGAAATAACATCCCGGTGTAGGTCTGATGGGTACAAGTTGATACCAAACATCTCCGGTGCAAGGGTAAAACCCAACTCAAAGGTAGGTACCTGGTCTGGTATTTGAAGGTTAAGGGCCGCTATGGCTCTTTCTTTTGGGGTCATTGCGGGCATTTATTCACGTCCTTTATATGTGTAAAAATGTATGTGTAAAAATAATGCTATACTCTGTATGGATAAAAGTAACACCAATGTAGTGTTGCCGCAACCCAGAATTATAACAATGCGCGGATTTTGGAGGCCCCATATGAAAAATATCATCATTGCTGGCACAGGCAGAGCTGGCAAGTCAACATTGGCAAGGAAAATACATGAGCAGTTTAACCATTTTGTCATAAACAATGATAGACTTGTTGCCATGTTTGGGGAAGCGTATCCGCAGCTAGGCATCCGAATAGGAAACGGAGAAAAGAGCATAGAAAATATTGCACCATTCATTGGTCATTTTTTGGGTATGTTTTCTGCGCCAGATGGGTCTGGGCTGTTTCCGTACACACAGGGTGCCTTAAAAGCAAATAATTTTGTGTTGGAAGGTTGGTCTTTTGATTTCGAACAAATAGTGCCTATTTTAAAGCGGTATGGGATAGAAGATTTAAGAGACAACTTTGTACTTATTGGCTTAGTGCTCAACAACAAAACAGCCGATGAGCTCGTTTGCGACATTAGACAATACGATACTAAACACGATTGGACATATAGTCTTTCTAATGATGAGTTGTTAAAACTTGCAGAGGAGAATATTTCATATAGCCGGCATGTATCAGATTATCTTGTCCAATATGGCTTCACTATTTATGACACATCACTAGAACGTGAACAGGTTTTTGATAGAATCATAAATGACATAAAATATTAGGCGGTGTTGAAAATAAAGCCAGAATTTTTATATCACGGGAGCCAATATATCGTTGAAACATTAGTACCAAGACAGGCTATTGACTCAACGGAAATAGGCTCTAAATTGGGTATATATGCATGCGAGCACTGGGAACAAGTAATCCGGTTTGCCCTGCCAATACGGTGGTATCCGGATGACCCTACCGGTATAAGGTCATGGTCATTTACAAATGAAGACAAGCTGCTGATTGAGCATGGTAGCATTAACCCATATGGAACCGGGTATATTTACAAAATTAGCTCAAAGCATTTTGAAAAAATAGATAACTGGCAGTGGCTGTCCACGACAGAAGCACCTGTTATTGATTCAACTGAAATAAAAGTACAAGACTATTGGCATTTAATCGAGTTTTCTAAAGAGGCATTGCATGCCAACAAGTTATTGTATCCGTCAAGTAAACTCTACATGAATAAGTAAATTTTCATGTGCAGTGTAAACGAACAAATAAGGAAAGGAGATAACCGGATTATATGAAGATTAACATAATCAAGGAACACAATATAACTCTGTACGGTGCGTTAAGAGAACATACTATCACCCTGCGCCCACTTAGCAACGACCATTTGCCCCTTTTGTATAAGTGGAACACAGACCCAGATGTGCTTTATTGGAATGAAGGCCCAGATGCAAACCCGGCCGACAACGACAATGAAACAGTGCAAGCAATTTATAAAGATACTTCCAACGCTGGTTATTGTTTTATAATAGAAATAGACGGCACAGCCATTGGTGAGTGCTTGCTTTGCAAAATGAATGTAGATTATATCTTGGAAATTTACCCAGCCTCTACAGACGTGCGCAGGATTGATATCTTAATTGGCGAAAAAGCATTTTGGAATATGGGGGTTGGGACCGTTATTGTGAAGATGCTAGTCAACTTAGCCTTCGATAATGACACAACTGATGTTATTTATGGCATAACAGGTGACTATAACAAGAGAAGCGGCCGCATATTTCACAAAAACGGGTTTAGCCTCTTTTTAAAGCG
The DNA here is from genome assembly GCA_009785605.1 of Defluviitaleaceae bacterium. Taxonomy (GTDB): domain Bacteria; phylum Bacillota; class Clostridia; order Lachnospirales; family WQUN01; genus WRAN01. Next base: position 26,732 of record WQVY01000008.1, read on the forward strand.
GCCATCTGATAATTTCCACGATAAAAATGGCATAGAGTTACATTATCGCTTAACACGAGAGGAATACGAAAATGGCTGAGCTTTGGGATATCATTGACAAAAACGGCAATTCAACAGGCCGCCAACACGAACGTGGCAAGCCCATGAACAAAGATGAATATCACCTAGAGGTTTGTGTTTTAATCGAAAACGGCAAAGGTGAGTACCTTATATCGCAAAGGGCGCCAAACAAGACGTTCCCAAACATGTGGGAGTTTACGGGCGGCAGTGCCGTTGCAGGCGACGATAGCATGACTACTGCGTTAAAAGAAGTAAAAGAAGAACTAGGCATAGCTCTCGAACCGCAGTATGGCCGAATGATTAAACACCACCTACCATGTGGCAATGCCGAATGCCACGGCTTGGTTGATATATGGTTGTTTAAGCAAAACATAGACATATCAACCGTAATATTTGCCGCTGATGAAACGTGTAACGCAATGTGGGCAAGCCATGATGAAATCAATCGTATGATTGGTGAGGGGACATTTGCTACGGGTGGAATATTCGCGTATGTAGATGATTTATTCGTAGGCATTTAAATGCTGCATATTATCGTACAGGGGAGACAAGTGTGAAACATCTGTGAAGCGGATTTTCATACCAACCTATTTGTTCCGCCGACGAAGGAGGCATGATTTAATTTATGACACTATTAAATACACTATTTATTTTGCCTGACTCAAAGAATGAGCGGGTTTTGGTTCATGTTGATGGAAACCGTTTGCCATCATATCTCGAACATGTAGGGGAAAACGTTGCATTTGATGAACCTCAAATATTTAACGATTACTTTAAAAACATTACTGGCATACCCGTTTACAGGCGATACACCTTTAATACCCAAAACTATGTTGTGTTTGTGTTTGAGTTGGCGGACAAGCACAGTGCCACCACGCAAAATGGTTTTGACTGGGTATCGTACGACGATTTTATCACCACGGCTTGCAACGCAGAAATATTGGATATCGTTGGCGGCGTCAAACTATACTACAACTGTAGCACCAATATGCCCTGGGTCAATGCAGACGGTTTTGCACCCTATTTCAAATGGTTGAGTAGGGCATGTGAAACAAATGGTATCCAAATAAACGGCGAAATAACACAAGTCAAAAATGCATATGTGTCCAACGTCTTTTGTGTCCCAACAAGCATAGGCAATGTTTATATGAAAACACCTGGTACAATTTATATAAACGAGCTGCCTTTTACAAAGGGATTGCGTGAGATGAATATAAACACATTGCCTGGCTGGGTTGACTTTGACCTTGATATGAACGTTGTGCTAATGAATGACATGGGGGGCAATGATTTACCAGGCCAGTCAGATATAAGCACCTGGGAAGACGTCATCTTAGAGTACGCGCACATACAAAAAAACTCAATCCAGCACATGCCTCTTGAGTTTGAGCATTACGACAACACTGTTGCCGCCATTTTACACAAGCTCAAAACTTTCCCTATAAAATCCTATGAAATACTTAAAGGGACGCCGTATGAATTGTCACAAGATGAGCTGAACAAGTTATTAGAACATGCTAATGCTGCCACGACTTTGCTCGAATCAATAAATCATATATCTATACCCGAGACTATACATGGCGGAGATGTAAGGCCAGGAAATATAAGAGTTGTTAACGGCAAATACATCTTTTATGATTGGGCGTGGGGCGGCGTAGCACACCCATTTATTGAAATCGTTTCTTTTTTACACATTGTAAGAAGGACATTCGCTGACGAGCAAACAAAGGAAATACTTATAGATGCATACCTCAAACAATGGCTTGATTATGGAACATACAATGACTTGAAACATACTTTTACTGTGCTTGCAACGTTGAGAGATTTATTTTTTGCGCTGGTTGACTACGATTGGGTCGAAGCCATTGTGCAGTCGTGTGATGAGGCAATAAGCCCCCTGTCTGCTGATGGATGGCTGCTTGAGAAGCGTAACTATTATTTTGCAAATGTCCTTCGAAGGTTTATCGAAACCCCACTGGTAGCGAAGTAATAAAGGGGGTTTTGCTACTGATTTTAATGCGCATGCGCATTGTGTTAAAATCGGTGCAAAACCGGGGTTAGGACGTTGTGTTTAAGAAGCAGTGTTCATAGACGGCAATACCAAGTAGCAATTGCCCATGAAAATCAACTTAATTATATACTTGTACTAATATCTGCGGTTAAATGATCGCTTTTGGCCCAATCATCAAAACTGCCAGCTTGTATAGCAATTCACCTTTAATCGGCCCCGCCTATCGCCGAAAAAGCGTTGAAACGTCCGCTATTTTCGGCTCGGGAGGGACCGTTTATAGGGAGAATTGTTATAGTTCCCACACCAATTTAAGTATTGCCGTCTATGAATACAGCTTCCAAGACAACAACACGATTATATGTGCCTTTTCTTATGGATGCAAAATATCTTTTTATGCCCACGTATGCTACAACTGCTCATTCAAAGCATATAGAAAATTACCGCTAGTGCAACATGCCACAAAGGAGTGTGTCTAAATGCAAAATGGTGCTGATAGAAACATGATTTTTAATGAGTATAAATTTCTCCGAGATGAAATAATGATGTTATTTCAAATAAGAAATACACTAACTACATTTACAATTACTACGGTTATTGTGATTCTTGCCTTGTCAGTAAATATAGAGAATTATCTTGTTGCGTTATTACCCTTTCTCATCATAGTCCCTATTTGCTTGAGAACTATATATTACGGTTATGCAATGATGAAACTCGCAGCGTATATTGTTGTGTTTTTAGAGCCCAAATTGCCAGAAATACAATGGGAAACACGTAATGCGATAACAATGCCGCATATTAGGAAAATGAAAGGTGAAACGTTATATAATATAAGCACTACTATTAGGTATCATGAGTTTACAATATTATCGTTTATGACTTCAGTGACCTTTTACTTTATTTCCTACATCAGCGATTCGATGTTGTTAAATTGGTATAATCCGATAAATATGCTCCCTATCGTTATTACAATTTTCATTTTTATAGCAACTATATATGGACGAAAGAGTGAACGTATAAAGCAATTTTATGTAGACAATTACATGAAACTGTCAACAAATTTTGATGCATAGAATGTTTATTATCAACGATCAATGAACATTTTAGCCGTAACATTCAAAACTACTTTAATCACAAAAGAAATTAGCATGCCGCCTAGCCAATGATGCTGCTTACACTAAAATGACAAAAATCGAAAACAACTTTCTGAGCCTCATGAAATTATATCAAAGTTATAGTCTAACAGGGCTACCACACTAATATGTGACAGCCCCGTCTGTAAAATACCAGCTTATGCAATTTCTTCAACTTTGGCGATAAACTCGTCTTTAGTGTCGCACACGGTAAACTCACCGTTCAAAAAGCCGTAGATTTTACCTTGCAATTCCGGCTCGCGGCCTATACACCGCCCTATGCACCCGGTGGTATGGTCTTTGGCTTTGACCTTTCCCTTTAGCTCTGTCACGTCAAATCCCGAGCATTTCTTACATACACGTACTTTCTTTGGTGTTGACATCTTGTGTGCCTCCTTTTATTTTGGGCTTTATTTCAGCCTTGTATAGCGAATTAATTCGCTGTATGTTCTTTTGACAATAGTAGTACAATCTCGTCTATGATACTGGCTATTTCACGCAGCTTTGAAGCAATTCTTGTGCGTTTTTTCTTGTCTTGCAATGCCTCTAATGTCACGTTAAACCCACCGCCTATAGCTTCTAAGTCTTCACCGTTTTGGTTGTTCCACATCTCACCGGTTTTTTTGTATAGTTTGCTAACATCCTCTAGATAGCTCATGTCTGGGTTAAGTTCCTGCGCCCGTTTTAGGAAATCATGACAGCAACTGCCGTTTGTAGCAAGGGCACAAATGTAGGCAGTATACATGTCCCAGCCGTTAAATTCTTCTGGCTTCATGCCGTCGTATCTGCCGGCTTCGATATCGCTGGCCCATACCCTAAAGGCTTGTGCCCCGAAGCAGAAGTTATCTGTTTTTGCGGTCATAAGCGCGGGCAGTGCTTGTATGGCTTGTTTGTAAATATGCGAAAGTTGGAGTGTTTGTGTCTTTTCGCCTACAAAAACCCAGCCGCCGGTTGTGTTGTCATGTTTATATAATGCATTCTCTAGAGATATCCGCTCCGGCTTGTTATTGTTGCCCATGATATATAGCAGGGTTTGCCCATGTTCTTCATAGCCTACAATTACGCCAAACAACCTTGGCTCGCCAAGGCCCCATGCTATAACCGGTATGCCTTTGTCTATATACCCTATTAGAGCCTGTAGGTACATTTCTTTGTTTTTATGCAAGTCCTTGCCGCTAATGTAGGTGGCGCTATATCCGCATTTATTAAACAAGGCTTCTACAGAGGGTGCTGCCGCGGTGCCAAGATTATAGCCGCTTACGCCGTCGCCCCGGTATATCTGGTCCAGCGGGTAAAATTGAGTAAACACATCACCAGTCAGCCCTGCAAAAAAAACATAGTCATAGTCTGGCTCGCCCAAGCTTTCCATTACATATTTTGCGCAGCCGTTAAACCAGTAATTTTCGCCGTATTCGTCTGTTATAACCCGTTGGATATTGGGGATGATGTTGTTGCTTTGCTTTGTTATCATGGCTAGTGCCCCTTCTGTAATTTTATTTTTGGGCCGCCACGCGAGCTGTGATACTTTAATAGAGCGGAAATATTTCAGCGTGTGGCCGTCACTGCCAAATACAATTGGCTGCGCATCTTCACGGCTCAAGTCCAATGACATGTATGGGAAATTGGTACCGCAATAACGCACTTCGCCATTGATGATACAGGCCAGATGCGTTGCCCCTACTATCCAGGTCACACGGTTATACTCGCCTTTGTTTATTTTCCCACGGCTTGGGTAATTGTAATAATCCCTAAAAACCGGCTGGTGAAAGCAGAGGGATTCTTTAGACAGTGCTGGGTCGGCGTTACCGCCCATGTTTATGCCAAATACATAGTTATGGTCTTTGCTGTGGTGGCCGTGATACATGCGAAGGCTTTCGCCGCTGTCGGACCCGTTTTGGGAAGGGGCGGTGTTATTGCCTACGCTAAACTCTACATCCACCCTAAACGGAAGTTTTACTTCTATAGGGGTACCCAGCACCCTGGTGGATATCCAGCCTACATATTCTGCTTCGCCGGTTTCAAGTACTTTATAGTGTGGGCGGTTAATTGGGATTAACTTGTCTAGTGGTATATCTGCTTCCCATACTACGGGGTTTTGGTTTTCTATTTCTGCAATTGAAATAGTTTCACGCGGTAGCTCTACTGGTTTGGGGAAAAGTGTAACATCTGGAAGGCGTTTTTTAACAGGTATCATTAACATCACCAGGTCGCGCTTGTCGTCTGGGGAAATCAAGTTTTCCAGCAAAGCCTCGTGGCGTAGGCTCCCGTCATGTTTATAGTCGACTTCGTAGTATTTATTTTCGTCAAAGCCTGTTATCAAGGCTTGGAATATCTCACTCATATCCTCATCCAAGTACGCATTAACCGCTGCGAATAAACCGCCAGCAAATGGTTGGTGTATATATGGGCTGTCGTTAATAAAATCATCGTTTGTGCGCAAGATAGCTACATCAACCGCAGCGGTATGGGATTGAGACTGGGACTGAGATTGGTATTCAAATTGCGTATGGCTGCCGGGCGCACCCATGGGTATCCCCTTTGCCTGGACATAGTTGATAAAGCCTTCTGCGTCTGAGACTTGGGGGGCGGCCTTGGTATAAGACGTTAAAACCCGCATTGGTGGCAGATATATTATTGCTACGCTTTGGGGTTTTGCCAGCTTGTACGACAGGGCCGATAGCTCTTCATAACTGGAGGGGGATTGAGTTTGAGATTGCTGTTTGGGTTGCCCCATTTGCTTCTCCATCCCTTCATACAAAATTGGCAGTGCAGATATTTTGGTCACACCTTTTTGCTTCATAGCGTGCAAGAACTCATTAACCACCTGGCGCAGCTCTGCTAAGGTATAAATTTCATCATCTATGGCCTGGATACGATTAACAAATGTGTCAACTACCACGCTCATATCATCGCTTTCATAGATGCGGATTATGTCCTTGACTGGGATTAGCATTTTCCTAAGTATCATGATTTGCTTAAGTCGCTCTATGTTTGCGGCATCGTAGTAACGGTATCTCTCTAGGGGTACGCGTATGCTTTGGATAAGGCCTACTTGTTCATAATAACGTAGGCTGCGGGATGTAAGGCCCAGTTTTGCGGTAAGGTCTGTAATTTTAATTAAATCCATATGCGCGGCTCCTCTGTAGCTGGTCATACTAATCTCAAATAAAATCTGAGAATTTGCCCAAATAGAAAATATCAGGTATTAGTGATTTTTCGTTTGGGCAAATTTACATTTTACTTGAGATTAGTATCAAGTAAAAGTCATTTAAAGCTTACCACTTGACCGTGCGTCAAAGTCAAGATGTATACCATGCCCAAAAAATAGCAGTTTATTATCGAGTGCATTTGCCATACTAAGCTAGAAAACACAAAATGGAGAGTATGCCAATGCGTAAATTTTTAGCTAAGTTTTTTCAGTGGAAAGCTACATTCCTTATATTTATTTTTGCAATATCTGCCGTAGCCGGTGACGGCGCAAGCGATACAGAAGCATTCTTCCGCCGGGACAAAGAAGCACATGTACCTATTATTATGTACCATCTTGTAACAGAAGACAGCCGCTATATAGGCAAATACGGTGTCCGCCCATCACAACTAGAAGACGATTTAAAATTTTTACAACAAAGCGGCTATAACACAGTAGTCATGCAAGACCTTATAAACTTTGTAGAAGACGGCAAAAGTCTGCCAAACAACCCGATAGTACTAACCTTTGACGATGGAAACTCCAGTGACCATAAATATCTACTTCCGCTGCTAGAGCAATACGATATGAAAGCGGTTATTTCGGTAATAGGAAAAGCAGTAGACGAGAATACCGAAAAACATGCCCAAAACCCAGCCGGTAAATACCCAAACCTAACATGGTCACAACTAAAAGAAATACAGGCCAAAGGCATAATAGAAGTACAAAACCATGGCTACAATGTCCACGGCCGGGCAGGTAGTGGCAAGCTAAAGCACGAGTCCGCCGAAGCCTATCACCAGCGGCTTACAGCAGACCTAAAAAAACTGCAAGACCTGTGTCAAGAACATCTAGGGGAAGAACCAACAACATTTTGTTACCCGCTAGGCATAATAAGTAAGGGGAGCCAGGCTGTGCTTGAGGAGATGGGATTTAAGGCAAGTTTATCTTGCCAAGAAGGGATTAACATCATAAAACATGGGGATAAAGAGGGCCTGTTTAAACTAAACAGAAACAACCGCCCAAGCAACAAACCTATCGAAAAAGTACTGGACGATATATGGAATAATGCAAAGAAGCGTGGAGTTGATAGGGACAAGGTTAAAGAATAATTATAATTAAGAATTACTTTGCTTTTTTTTCGCGCAAGGTTTAAAATGATTGTGGCTTGATTATCAAGCTGATGTGTATTAACAAAGACTGGCCTCGTCAGTCGCCGGAGCTACTTTGTTAATATCGCATTATTTTATCCCGAGAAAGGAGCTGGTTGATTTGACAAATAAAGGGTGGTTCTTGTCCTAACCAAAAAAGGACTCGCAAATGGCAGGAGGGGTTTTTCGCCCCTCCTGTTTTTGCATTAAACTTTGAGACTTATTACATCGAAAGGAGAAAAACATAATGTCACATAGCACATATTTTAGTAACCCATCGGTAGGATTTTTGAGGAGGGTATTTCACATTGAAATACGTAAACGCGAAGGACGTTCTCCCACCTGATGTGCTGTCTGAAGTACAAAAATACGCCTGTGGCGCGCTTATATATATTCCCAAGACAGACAAGATAGGTTGGGGCCAATTAAGCGGTGCACGTGCGGAAGTTATAATACGCAACAAAAACATCATGACAGAGTATCAAAGCGGTACGTCCATATATGAGTTAATGAATAAATACTGCCTGTCTGAGGCTAGTATCCGCAAAATAGTATATAACAAGATAGCTCTTTAGGGCTTAATAATAAGTAATAACCTTACCCGAAACCGCGCAAAGCGCGGTTTTTTTGTTGGATACAATACCACTATTGACATTAACGCTACGTTATAGTTTATCATAGCAGTTGTGGGCCACACGTATAACAATCGCACCTTTAAACGGTCCAGTCCGAGCCGAAATCGCGAACGCTTCAACGCGTTTTCGGCGACAGACAGGACTGATTTAAAGTACGATTGTTATAACTAGCTTTCGCGAGGTGAAAAAAATAAACTACACAATTAATAAACTAGCCAAGCTGGCAGGCATAAGCACAAGAACACTACGCCACTACGACGATATGGGGCTACTATCGCCGGCCCGTTCCCACTCAAATGGGTACCGCATATACACTCAAAGTGAAGTTGACAACCTTCAACACATACTTTTTTACCGTGAGCTTGGCGTACCCCTGGACGAGATTAAACAAATCCTGGGTACAGGAAACTTTGACGGTGAGCTAGCGCTCAAGAGCCACCTGGCACAGCTTATCTCCAAAAGAAAGCAGCTAGACGCATTAATCGCAAATGTAAAAAAGACGCTATCAGCGCAGAAAGGTGAAATAATTATGCAAAATAACGAAAAATTCGAAGGCTTCATCCACAAGCTGGTCGAAGACAACGAAAGCCAATACGGCAAGGAAATCCGCGAAAAATACGGTGACAATACCATTAACAGCTCCAACGCCAAGCTCAAAAACATGACACAGGAGCAGTACGCCAAAGCCGAAACCCTATCCACAGAGCTTAACCAGACACTCAAAGATGCATATGCACTAGGCGACCCGTCCAGCCAGTTAGCCCAAAAAGCCTGCGAGTTGCACAAGCAGTGGCTATGCATATACTGGGACAGTTATAGCAAGCAAGCTCATGAAGGCATTACCCAGATGTATGTAGATGACCCACGTTTTACTGCGTACTACGACAAAATTGCACCAGGATGCGCAGTATTTTTAAGGGATGCGGTGGCTGTTTTTACACGCTCATAGTTTTGACAAACAAATATCTATGTATCATAATCGAAGCGGCAGTCCTATGATTGCCGCTTTTGATATATAAATCGCTGGGAGGTTTACATATGCAACCAATAACCGCAAAAACCGTGTACGACAAAATTGTTAATAATATGGAGGCCGTAGTCATCGGCCGCAAAGAATCTATCCGCCTTGCAGTTGTGGCTATGCTTGCCGGGGGGCATGTGTTGTTGGAAGATGTACCCGGCTCGGGCAAGACGTTGCTTGCAAAGTCACTTGCGGCCTCTGTAGGCTGCGTGTTCAAGCGCATTCAGTTTACCCCAGACATGCTGCCTTCTGATATTACGGGCATCAACTATTTTAACTTGAAGACATCGGAGTTCGAACTTTCGCAGGGGCCTATTTTTGCAAATATTATATTGGCAGACGAAATCAACCGCGCAACACCCAAGACACAGGCTGGCCTACTCGAATGTATGGAAGAACGGCAAGTAACTATAGACACAGTAACACACCAACTACCTCCGCCGTTTATGGTTATCGCCACACAAAACCCAATAGATACCCAAGGTGTATTCCCACTGCCAGAAGCGCAGCTTGACCGCTTCACATTCAAAATACCAATGCGATACACTACCCACGACGATACAGTCGAGATTTTAAAGACCCACCAAAAACAGCCACCTACCCTAGCCCCTGTAGTGTCTGAAGATGAAATTATTAGCGCCCAGGCCACAATACCAGATATTTTTGTACACCACGACATCATGAGCTACATTGTAAGCCTTGCAGAGGCCACCCGTGTCCATGAAGGTGTGATACTAGGTGTAAGTGCGCGGGGTGCTTTGGTGCTTATGCGTGTAGCGCAAACATTTGCAGCGATAAACAGCCGCAACTATGTAATACCAGACGATGTAAAACAAGCAGCAACTCCCGTGTTAGCACACCGGCTTATACTAAAAGGCTCAGAGCGTATTAAGAAAACCGCCAGCGAGGACATAATCACAGAAATCATAAACAGCACAGTCGTACCAACAGAGTTTTTGCAAAGCTGATGGCTAGCGGCATTCTTATTTTACTAATAATTATTATCGCGTCTTTTTTTGCGCTGCGGTATGTTGGGATTAATAGAATCGCATACAGGCGATATTTTTCGCTGCCGGGAACATTTGAAGGCGAGACACTGATGCTGGTAGAAGAGATACAAAACCGCTTTTTTCTGCCGCTTTTACGTGTTGATGTGGACGCATATATGTACAAGGAGCTGCGCCTTACAAGCCATGTACAAATGGAAAGCGGTATGCAGGAGTTTACCAGCCGTTTTTATTTGCCGCCGTTTACACTGGTAAGACGCTCGATTCCGGTGCAATGTATGAAGCGCGGATATTATGAGCTAGACTCTGTATACATACGGGGCAAAAGCCGTACAGCTAAGGCTAGGCTGTTTGTATACCCTCGGGCACTGCCATTTAATGAAAGTAACCCAATGGAAAACGCTATGCAGAGCCTATTACAATCTGACAGGCGGCTATTTGTTGACCCTTTTAGCTTTTCTGGCGTACGAGAGTACCGCCCAGGGGACCCCTTCCGTAGCATCAACTATAAAGCAACTGCCAAAACCGGTGAGCTTAAAGTCAACGAGCGGGACTTTTTCTCTAGCCGCAGCTTTATGGTGTACATAGATTTCCAACTGCCTTCGTATCCAAAAACAATATCCACGCAGAAATATACTCAGATGATGGAAAAATCCCTTTCGTATGTTGCCGATATGGTTAATAAGTCCATTAGCCAAGGCTACAGTGTAGGGTTCGCCGCCAATTGCAAGAAGTTACTTGGCCGCGAAAATCATATCCGCTACCCCATGCGGCGCGGAGGGGAGCATTATATAGAAATCTTGCAGGAAATGGCATGCATACGTATATCTGGCGGCTGCTCTTTTTTATGGCTATTGCAACAGGACATAGACAGCCTATGGAATGTAGATGTGTATATTGTTACGGCCAACACCTACGAAGACAACTACTATAACTTTGAAGATATTATTGCAGCGCTAAAAAGCAAGGGGAACCACGTAACAATTTTGGCACCAGATACCGATAGTAACGGGGAGGATATGGCATGAAGATGCTTGCAATTGTCCGCGAAAACAAAACAGCATTTGTGTTGTTTGTAGCCGCCTTGGCTGCTGTAGTTGGTATAAATATTGTATTTTTTATAACTGGCGGGACCAATCTTTATTTGTTTATTGTATTGGCGGCGTCGTTTGTATGGCTGTATTTCCAACTGCGTATGCTTGTAAAAATATTGCGCAGGTATGGGATCAAAAACCCTATTACTTCGCGCATTGGCAAGTTTATTGGTAGGCTTGCCGGTTTGTTGGTTGTTTTTTTGGGGAGTATCTTTGCGCCTATGATACGCAAGTTGCAAGGCATACGGCTACCCAAGCTGCGCGCGGCCAACCGTATTACGGTATTTCAAGACGAAAAAGTCCGGTTGTCTTCCCCAAGAAAACGCAACCCTTTCCGCCCTATGAAGTGGGGCAGCTTACAATCGCATCGTGAGCGTATACGGTTTATATATATATCATTTTTGCGGCAACGCATTAAAAAAGGGGCCATTGTCCTGCCTTACGAGACTCCCAACGAACTGTACATAAAATTTACTAGTGGCGATGATACAGATGCAGTATCCCAGTTGTTTGCGCTATACAATACAGCGCGATATGCAGATACCAACACGTTTATACAAAAAGAGGAAGTAGAAACCGTACTACCATGTGCATCCAAGCGGTTGAGATTAAAGTAGACTGTGTTAAAATAGAATGTGTGACATTGATATGGAGGCGTTGTGTATTGATAAAAGTACAGAATCTGGTAAAGCACTATGGCGACAACCCAGTGCTGTCGGATGTAACATTTGAAATAGCATCTCAAGAAATTTTTGCACTACTGGGCCCGTCTGGTGCGGGCAAGACAACAATTATTAATATCCTCACCCAGCAGCTACAACCAGACAGCGGGGAAGTGGAAGTTGCCGTAACACCGCGCCAGGTAGGGCTGATGTTGGATGCCGGCGGGCTATACCCACACCTCAACTGCCTAGAAAACCTTAATTTATATGCAAGAATCTACGGCCTGCCTATATCCAGGAGCTTGGAAGTATTGCAAAGTGTAGGGTTGGAAGCTTCTGCAAATAAAGTAGTTTCTGAATTGTCGCGTGGGATGGGCCAGCGCTTGGCACTGGCAAGGGCTATATTGTACTCACCCAAGCTACTAATATTAGACGAGCCTACCAGCGCACTTGACCCCGGCACTGCACGTGGAATATGTAAACTGCTGCAACAGTTGCGAGACGATGGCGCTACTATTTTCTTAACCACCCACAATATGGACGAGGCGCTTAAACTATGCGACCGTGTTGCATTGCTTCACAAGGGTGAAATTGTTGTGCAAGGTGCACCGGTTGACTTATGCGAACAACACAATGCCTTGCGCACCGTGCCAGACTTGGAAGCTGTGTTCTTGCAGCTTACGGGGGTAGAACTATGAAAAATACAAAGGCTATATTTTTTAAACAGTTCCAAAGCCTCCTAAGAAACCCCGGGATGATAGTACAGGCCATACTGTTTTTGGTACTGGTTATAATCATGACATTCCTTATTGGGGGATACGAAGACACAGATTGCGAATCTTGCATCCCCGCATATGTATGTACCCCATGCCTGGAAGGCAATACGTATACAAGCGCCGCTGACCCGTCTCTTACTGGGTTATTTACGGTTATGTTTGTGGGTTTTGCCTTGGTTGGGTCAGCATCTGCATTGGTTATCGAAGACAAGACAACACAAAACCTACGGTTTATGGCCATGGCAGATGTCAAGCCGTGGCAGTACCTGGTGGGTACGGTTGTTAGCATGGCTATACTTTCGGTGGGGATACTTGCATTGTATGCATTGGTGGGGCGCTACTTGGGTGTGCAGATGATATGGTTTATGGCCATCACCATGTCTGGTGCAATAGTTTCTATTTTGCTTGGGCTTGTTGTGGGCTTGTCCAAAGCCCCAGGCTTGACTACACTTTTGAGCCTGGTTTTGGGGCTTGGACCAATGCTATCCGGCTTCAACGAAGCTCTAGCACGGGTACTACGTTTTACATTTACCCAGCAGGTAAACCTGGCCGTTAGCGACTTAAGCGCAGACTTGAGTACTAACTTTATGATAATAGGGGCAAACGGGGCGGTTATACTTTTACTTTTTGTGTGGATGCACCGCAAGGGCGTGCTGGGGTAAAAAGGTTTATCGGTAACATCAAAACCCAAATACCTAATATTTCCTGTGCTCGCAGGTCTCGCATGGGTCGTTGTCGTGAACAGTGCCGCATTTGCACCTGAAGTACTTTACTAGCTTGTGACCAAGCAATGTGAGTAATGCCACCGGTATTATTACCATCGTAAGCACAAGGATATCCCCCACAATGTGGTTAAATAACCCGTGCGAATGGGCTGCATGTGCACCCTCGCAGTAACTGTGACTATGTGAGTGCTCAAAGAAGCGCCCCGCAAACGGGAATATTATGTACATTGGTAGAAGCGCAGCTATGATATGCGTAAACAGGCATATCACATAGCCTATCCCCATGCCTTGGAATAGCCTTCTTGTTTTTACTTTTTGGTTGGTTTTAGTCATTTTTAATTCATGCCTCCTTCGTCGGCGGAATAAATAGGTTGGTATGGGTTATATATTTATATGGATATAGTGTGGGTTTTACTACAAAAAGAGAGTCACCTTGAAATTTTATTGCTGCGAGCAATGTTTCAGGGTGACTCTTTTATGTTGTAAATTACGCTTGATTTTTACATTACCAATGTGGTAATATAACCACACAAGAAATGTTTGTATGGGAGGTATGCAATGGTAGAAATAATGCAGTATGAGAAACTTCACCACATACTACTCCTGGTCTTTTTAATTAGTTGGTATGTAGCAATACCTTTGATTATCTCGGCACGGCGGCGTGGCGTTACGCTTTCGGGTATAACCTCTTTGCAGGAAAACCAAAAGGATGATTTCTGGATTAAAAATGCGACTACATACTGGGGTATTACATTGGCTTTACTGATTATTTCTCTACTCCTTGGCATTAGTATCTATGATATTGGATTTCGTAGTATTAGCCTACATCAAAATACTTGGGTTACAACTATTGCGCTTGTTTTGGGTGGGTTATATACAATTATTATATTAATTTCTATGTTGGTGCTAAAGTACAATAAAGATGAGCCAGAGGTTAGTCTGTATTCACAAACAAAAAAAGGGCGGCTCACTATGTTATATACCGCTGCTACTGCCGGTGTTTGCGAAGAAATTATTTATCGGGGCTTTCTATTTTTTCTTATACAATCAATTTTTTCAAATATACCAACGCTACTCGTATTAATAGTTTCATCTGTTATATTTGGGTGCGTACATGTTTATCAGGGTGCAAGTGGGATTGCAAGAACTACAGTAATTGGGCTTATTTTTGGACTCTTATTTTTGGCAACGGACAGTTTAATACTGCCCATGTTTTTGCATTTCCTTATTGATATTGCAGCTATAACTTCGCTTTATGAACGTACTGTATAAGAATAGAAAAAATTAGGTTCCAAATAAAGGAGGATAAATAACAATGAAATTTTCTCAAATGCCGTACGAACGGCCAGACCTAGAAGCCTTAGAGGCCAAATTCAAAACCTTGCTGCAAAATTTTACTCAAGCAACAACTACAGAGGAATGCTTCGCATCTTACAAGGAATATGACACTTTTCATGCCGAGCTTACAACCATAGTTAGCCTTGCGCATATCAGAAACTCACTAGACACAACAGACGAGTTCTACGCAGAGGAAACAGCCTTTTGGGACAAGCATATGCCAAAATTACAAGCCTTTGGCCAAGAGTTTACAAAAGCCTTGCTAAACTCGACCTTCAGAAAAGATATGGAGCAAGCATGGGGTACATTAATGTTTGACAATGCAGAAATAGACTTGAAAACCTTTGACCCGGAAATAATCCCAGACCTTCAAGCCGAAAATGCCCTAAACACAGAGTACAACAAGCTAATAGCTTCCGCTCAAATAGAATTTGATGGGAAAACCCTAACCCTAGCCCAAATACGCCCATACTTGGAAAATCCCGACCGCTCTATCCGCAAAAGTGCGCAAGATGTAATAGGCGCATGGTTTAATTCAAATGAGGACGAGTTAAATACCATCTACGACAAACAAGTAAAACTTCGTACAGAGATAGCACAAAAACTAGGTTACGAAAACTACATCCAACTTGGATATTATCGTAGGCAAAGAAACTGCTACGACCAAGCAGATGTAGCAAAGTTCCGCGAAGGCGTTGCAACACACATAGTACCAATTGTAACTCAGCTTAAAAAAGAACAAGCCCAGCGCATTGGTGTAGACACAATAAAACCATACGACCAATTCTTCGCCTACCCGGATGGCAATGCTAAACCCCAAGGTACGGCAGATGACATCTTGGCTCATGGCAAGAAAATGTACAACCAACTATCTACAAACACGTCAGAGTTAATCGACTTTATGATGGAGAATGAATTATTCGATGTTCTCACACGTCCGGGCAAATTTGCCGGTGGATATTGCTCATATTTACCAAAATACAAATCTCCGTTCATATTTGCCAATTTTAACGGCACAACCGGCGATGTAGATGTTTTTACCCACGAGGTAGGACATGCGCTGGCAAGCTACATGGCTAAGGACATTTATCCATCAGGCCTCACAAATTACTCTTTTGAAATAGCCGAAATACACTCAATGGCGATGGAATTTTTCACGTGGCCTTGGATGGACGGCTTCTTTGGCGAACAAACCAACAAATACTACGATACACATTTATCCAAAGCCTTGTTTCTTTTAACAAGCACTTCAATGGGTGATGAATTTCAACATCACATATACCAAAACCCAGACATGACCCATGCCCAGCGCAACAAGTACTGGTTAGAACTAACAGCAAAATATATGCCATGGCTGGATGTAGAGGACGAGCCATTTATCGGCGATGGCCGCAACTGGCACAACATACTGCATTTCTTTATTTTACCGTTCTACTATATAGATTATGGGCTTGCGCAAATAATAGCGCTATGCCTGTGGGCGCAAAATCAAGAAAACCCAACAGCGGCATGGGAAAAATACATGCGCCTAGTTGGGCTTGCAGGCACAAAAACATTCTTGCAATTGATAGAAGAAGCTGGCCTGCCTACGCCTTTTGAAGCAGAAAACGTAAAAAAAGTAGGCGATGCGGTCAATACTTGGTTAGCTGAGCGTTAAGAAGATATGTAATTAGCCCCAACCATATTTGACGGTGGTTGGGGCTAAAATGCAAGTTTTATTAGCAAACCAATTTCAAATACAGTTTCTAAAACCCACTCAACTGCGAAAGGTCAATAGAGCATACATTACACACGCCTTTATCTATAGGTTTATTAAACAGCACAATATTGCCTTTGCGGTTAAACGATGGATGCGGATGCTCGGCCCCGGTGGTTGGCTCTTCTAGGTTGGCTAGTACCTGCTCGGCCCCGGTATGGGTGTTAACCAGTACTATCTGGTTTTTCCAGCCTTTGATTACACCGGTTACCCTATCGGCTACTACCCACTTGCCGCTGCGGTCGGGTGCACAGTGCAAAAACTGGGTAGACTCTGCCACTTGGGTAAAGCTGTGGCCGTCGCGGGTGCCGCGCATTATGTGGTGCGGATATCTTACAAAGTATAGGTAGTCACCGTCTGCGGTCCAGACTTCGTGAGTTATCCAGTCCCCTTCTTTTTCTACATAAAAGGGGCGTACACGGCGGGTGGGATAATCAAAAAGCCAAATGCGCTGTAAGGCATCGCCTGTTGTCTCATGTACATACATTACTGTTTCGTCATCCCCTGGGCAAGCTTGGCAGTGGTTTAGAAAGTGGTCGTCTTGGAACACTACTTCTGACTTGCCTGTCTCGGGGTTGAGTACTACCAAGGCGTATATCTTGTTGGCCTGGTGATACGAGCACCATATTAGGCCTGACTTGGATACAGATAAATGCCCAGTACACCTGCCCGGCGGGAACTCGGCAACTTCTGTAAGGAAGCCGCTGTTTGTATCCATGCGGAAAAGTGAGTCTTCTTTGCGTACATATGCATGGGGACGGTTGTAGTCTAGGCACATGTTGGTATACTCTGGGCCTAGGGCAAGCTCCTTGCTGCCTGTTGCATAGTCTACGCGGTACACACTGTTCTTGCCATCTTTGTTTTCGTTGTAGAAAAAATACTTGTCGCACTGGGTAAAGCTTTCTGTTGAAAAGTAAAACTTGCTGCTGCGCACCGGGGCGCTGTCTGTGTACTGGCGGATTGTTAGGCCTGTACCTTCGTCTTTATACTCAAACATAGTACCCTTTCCTCCCTTTTTGTCACAAATTTTTGTGATATGCTGGGTTAATTATATATGTATGAATGATAAAATCAAACTACTTTGAGAGGCGGTATTGTATGCCACATGAGTTTATTGTATTTCTTGTTATTGTCGTAACTGCTGCAGCTATATTTTCTATTGTATCCAATATAACATCTAAGCGCCGGCGCATAGCTGCGCTCAAAGACGCCTATGGCAAACCCCCTGTTGTTGATGATTTCTTCCAACTTGACAGCGTAAGCCGCTATGCGCGGCATATCCATACACACAACCATAGCTTGCAAAGGGTAGACTCTATTACCTGGAATGACCTGGACATGGATAATGTATTTCACAGAATCAACGCATGCCAGACATCTGTAGGGGAGGAATATCTATATTATTGCCTACACGAGCTACCCCTTAACAAGCAAGCTATAACCCAACGCGAAGGGCTAATACAATTTTTTGAAAACAACCCAGAGACCCGCCTGGATGTACAAGCCCTGCTTGCATCGCGTGTAGGGAAAGAAAATTATAACGGGCTTACATCGCTTATGTTTGCGCCTAGTATTAGCTTTTTAAAACACCGGCATTTATACACATTTTTGGCTATTGTGCCTTTATTATTATCGCTTGTACTTATTGTTAGTGTACCCATTGGCGTGGTATGTATTGTTGCATCATTTGTGGTTAATATGATGGTGTACTACCGTGTCAAGCATCATATAGCTATAGAGTCCCCAAGCATCAAGTATCTCACGAATATATTGCGGTGCTGCAAGGGGCTAAGCAGGATTAAAACATTAGAAACCCAGCCTATAATGAATGAAATCAGGTCATATTACAAAAGCCTAAAATCAATTATGAGAAACATCCCAACAATGACTTCCATGACCGGGGATATTGCGGATATGTTTCTTGAATATTTAAACATAATATTTTTGTATGATATACGCAAATACAACACATTCATGAAGACTATCAAAGAGCGTAGCGAGGAATTCCACGCCCTGTATCGCGCCTTTGGCGAAGTTGATATGAGTATATGTATATCCAGCTTTAGGTTGAGCTTGCCATACTATTGTTTGCCAGAGTTTGGCACACAACGTGATGTTGAGTTTACAGATATCTATCACCCGTTAATCCCGTCACCTGTAGCCAATACCGGCAGTTTTAGCAACAATAGTATTATCACCGGCTCCAATGCTTCTGGTAAGTCAACTTTTATAAAGGCTATGGCCATTAACGGCATCCTGGCGCAAACAATCAATACCTGCGCGGCCAAGTCTTTTAATACAAGATTTTCTATAATTGCTACGTCTATGGTTATGCGGGATGATTTAACTGCTGGTGATAGCTACTTTATTGTAGAGATTAAGTCCTTAAAGCGCATACTTGACTTAGCACAAAAATACCCTTGCACTTGCTTTATTGATGAAATCCTTCGCGGTACAAATACAATAGAGCGCATTGCCGCATCTGCCGCTGTGCTGGAGTATTTGAGTAACCAAGATGTACTATGCGTAGCGGCCTCCCATGATATAGAGCTTACACAGATATTGGCAGCTAAATATGAAAATTATCACTTTTGTGAGCAGGTCATGGACGATGGGATTGTTTTTGACTACAAATTAAAACAAGGCCCGTCTACTACCCGCAATGCCCTAAAACTACTAAAGTTTATGGACTTCGAAGGCTCGATAGTAGAGCGGGCCGAGTCGCTTGCTAAGGGGTATACAGCCTAACGCTTAGCCCTACCCTCTTTGTTAACCTGCCTGGCACGGCCAAAGCTCATACATTCGGCTGGTACTGCTTCCGTAATCGTTGACCCGGCTGTTACTAGTGCGCGTTCACCAATTTCCACAGGTGCTACCAGGTTAGCGTTGCACCCTATAAAAGCCCCGTCTGCAATAGTAGTACGGTGCTTTTTCTTTCCGTCGTAGTTTGCGGTTATTGCACCACAACCGTAGTTTACATCGCGCCCTACATCTGCATCGCCGATATAAGACAAATGCGCCATCTTGACACCATCGTCAAGGTTGGCGTTTTTTACTTCTACAAAGTTTCCTATCCTGCATTTGTTGCCTATCACCGCATTGGGCCGCAGGTACGCAAATGGGCCAACCTCTGTGTTTTGGCCTATCTTGGCACCGTTTAGTACGCTTTGGCGGATGGTTGTTGCCTTACCAACTACGGTATCACGCATATGGGTATACGGGCCTATTATTGCGCCTTCTTGTATTACACAGGCCCCTTCCAATATACAGCCGGGGTAAATTATCACGTCTTGTGCAATGTCTACTGTGTCGTCTATATATGTGGTGGCAGGGTCATGTATACGCACGCCGTTTTCCATATGCCGCATGTTTATGCGTTCGCGCATGTGCTTTGTTGCTTCTGCAAGCTGGGCTTGGGTGTTTATATCTGTAAAAGTGGATGCATCTAGTTTGGATTTATATGCATATATCATGTGCCCTGCTTCATGCAAGATATTGGGTACCTGTGTAAGACAATACTCGCCCTGGCTGTTGTTGGTAAGCTTTGTAAGCCCATGTATAAGCAGGTTGCCCTTAAACATGTAGATGCTTGCATTGGCCCATTTGGTATTGGTGTCACTTGGCATATGGTCACCGGCTACTACACAGGTTTCCCCATTTGCTTTGTAAAAGCTTATAAGCTCACGCACAAAGTCAGGCGTGACTAACGGCATGTCGCCCGCCAGTATAAGCACATCGTCGTCATACGAGACCTGCAATGCCGCGCCCTGGGTTGCGTGGCCGGTCCCAAGTTGCTGGGGTTGAGTTACATAGTTTAGTCCTGGTAACGTACTTCGTATATCATCACTGTCAGTTGGTACTACCAGCGTGATATCCGCAATGCCTGCTTCTTGGCAAGCTTGTGTTACATATTGCAAAAGCGGTTTCCCTAATATAGGGTGCATAACCTTTTGTGTGTTTGAGCGCATTCGCGTGCCACGGCCCGCCGCTAAAATTATGGCTTTCATATGAGTCTCCATTCTGAGGTTTATGCATGATGGCTATACACAAGCCTCCGGGTCTATTATTTACAATAATTATACTTTTAAACGAGTCTTGTTGTCACGACAAAATACACAAGACACCAATATACGCCTAGTACATACTATGTATAAAAGGAGGCATGAGTTAAGCGCATACAATCCCCAACCCGCCCTAGCCGGTTTACACGCACAACTGCTTTACCCGGACAGCTATCTCCGGAGGAGTCTAATAAAAAGGATGAACAAAATGGTACCTTACCTGCAACTCGAAAGAGTAACTGCCGGGGCAATCCCAACCAACGGCACCCTGGTTTTTGACACAACAGTAGGAAGCAACAGCACCCATATTTCCTATAATTCCACCACAGGCATAATAGAGTTTAACAAGGTAGGAGTATTTTATTTGAGCTGGTTTGTAGCCCAGCAAACAGGCCTAGCCACAGACGGTAAAAACTTCGCATTAGTCACCTCTGACGGCCAAAACATCACCGGCAGCAGCCACGCAAAAACAGCCCCAGTAAGCGGCTTTGCTATTGTAGAAGTTGCAAGCTCAGGCAAGACTATAGAGCTAGTAAACAAATCCGATGAAAGCGCAACCCTTTCTGAAAGGGTACACGTACAAGCCGGGCTTGCAGTGTTTGACATAAGTGCCAGCAACCTACCACTAGGGTACTTGCAAGCCCAGATGATGAGCCCACAAAGCCCAATTGTAGAAGACAACACACATGTCCAGTTTGATGACGAAATTGCAGCTGACCCATTCGGCATAGTTACCCTAGAGTCAAGCGACATCATAATAAACAGCACCGGTACATTCTTAGTCACATGGGAAATCCCCATAGACGCAACAAAGCTAAACCCATACGCGTTCTTTGCGCTAATGGTAAACGGCGCACAACGTGGGTCTTCTTTTATGCCGCTGCCGGCTGGTGTTATGACAGGTAGCGCGCTAATCGTGGTTGAAGAAGCCGGCGCTGTAGTTAAACTTGTAAACATATCAGGTGATAGGGTAAGTGTCGCACATCCAGTAAACATCACCGTTACTCAAATTAGTAATATATAGCAATCGCAACTTTAAACAGTCCCGTCCGAGCCGAAAATCGCGAACGCTCCAACGCGTTTTCTGCGACAGACGGGACCGATTTAAAGTACGATTGCTATAGCCCCAACCCTGCAATAAGGAGTGACCACTCATGGACATCAACCAATGGACATACGAACCTCTTATAGCAACCTCTACCCCACAATCGCAACCCCTTAGTGCGTTTGCATATGACGGCTGTTTCTTTTACCTCGCAAACGGGGCACATATATATATCTACAACAGTAACTACGAACCTATAAACCGCATAAAAATCAGCCAACCCATATCAGCCCTATGCTACGACAACAACGAAAACTGCTTTTGGGCGACAGACGACCAAGGTGCAATATGTAAGCTAGACCTTCACTTTGAAGTACAACAACGCACTAATATAGGCGATAGTAAAAAAAAAGCCCTAGGCCTGTCGTACTTTTGTGTCCATGACTCACTACTAGTAGCATATCACGATACAATCGTAGAAATATGCAAACATGGCCAAAAGCGTGCCATAGTCGCCGCAGCCCATAGTAGCTATAAAAACATCCTTGGTGTTGCCCCGTACTTTGCCATAGCCATAGCCAATGCCAGTTGCGAATCAATAAACTTCCACGCCCCCACAGGCGAACATACCGTGTCCGTAAACATCCCGCCAGACTACTGCGAAGCAAATGCCATGCAAAAAAAATGGGTTGCCGCCAACCATACCGGTCAGCGACAACCCCAACTATAGCGAATTAATTCACTTTACATTAGGCTTAGGCTTTACTAAAAAGCTTTTTCATAAACTTCAAGATATCCTCTGACTCCATGTGCTCTGCAACAGATGTGATATCTATCCGCTTCAACTGCTCAACAGATAGCGACTGCATAAGCCCTACAATATCTTCAGACTCCATGTGCGATATTATACTAGATATATCAACATGCCTTAACACATCTTCCGGAAGGATTTTTAACATCTCTGCAATATCCTCCGACTCCATATGCTCGGCCACGGCACCAATGTCAATTTTACTCAGCCATACTTTGGTCATGTCCTGGGCTGCCAGCATTGGTGGTGCTGGTGGTACTGGTGGCGTTGGCGGTACTGGTGGTACCGGTCTTGGGCCATTGCTTCCTGCAATTTCTGCATTGTTTACATTGTTATTCATAGATTCTTCCTCCAAATTGTCATTTGGCGGACACGCTAGACACAGGGTATGCTCATCTATGAAGCGTGCCCGGCCATTCTTCACGAGCCCTTTGGCCCGCTTGGGATAGGTAGCTTCATATTCGTTTCCCGCCGCGTCAACGACACGTATGTTTTTTGTGATGGGTGTCTCCCCCTTTTAGTACTAATCTTACGTCGAAAACTGTAACGACGAGCAAAATCGGCGAACGCTTCAACGCCTATTTGGCGACAAAGGAGCAGATTTGAGACTTAGATTAGTACAGTATCATGCCGCATACCGGCGACAAAAACAAAACCCGCTGTTTTTTTGAATGGGTGCCGTCCCCAGTGGTTTGAATAACATTGTAACGCCAAAGTATAACATATACAACCCCCAAGCCGGACACCCCTTAACCAATAATCAAGAAATGTCCGGCTTTAATGCAGCTTATGCACTATAGCAATTCAACTTTAAAATGGTCCCGTCTGTCGTCGAAAAAGCGTTGAAACGTCCGCTATTTTCGACTCGGACGGGACCGTTTAAAGGGTGAATTGCTATATCTTATGATACCTATACAACAATGTAATCATCTGCTCTCTAGTGGGCACACCCTGTGGGTTTGTGCCGTCTGTTATCCCTAGCTCTGTGGCCCATTCCCATGCCTCGCGCGCCCATGCACTGGGGTTGGCCATCACCCCACCCACCGGCGGCAATGGCACTTGCGG
This sequence comes from Defluviitaleaceae bacterium, assembly GCA_009785605.1. GTDB lineage: Bacteria > Bacillota > Clostridia > Lachnospirales > WQUN01 > WRAN01. The sequence continues at coordinate 50,267 of WQVY01000008.1, forward strand.
TGTAACTGGCGGCTCTGGGAGCACCCCTACAGTAACATTTTGCTGCACCCTACGTATAACCTCATCAAAAGGAAACCGCGGCCCCGGGCAATAGGCACGTGTGTGCGGGTTAATCTCAAAATGCCCAATAATATTAGACCGTGCTACGGGAATATTATAGCCGTAAATCCTCACAACCTCGCTAACAATGTGTCCAATCAAGTTTACCCCAGCCAACAACTGCGCCGCCGCAAGCTCCCCACTGGCAGAATCTGCAAACCCAATACTTACAGTAAACTGGTTGGCATTGCGCCGTCTTTCCCTAACAGCCGCTATAGTCGAGTGACGGTTATCCCTGTTGTCCCCGCTATTGGTTGTGCCATTTGCCCATGCTGTATCTTCTATGCTTACTGCCTGCACAATTGTACCGTCACGTGCCACCACAAAGTGGTACGACACTTGGTTTGCAGCATTTAATATTGTATTAATAGCGCTGGTAAAACTACCGCCTGTTATGTGACATACTATAAAATCCGGCACTTGGCCCTGCCTACCCATGTTGCGGTTTGGGCTTGGCCGCTGTGTTATTTGCATTGGTTGTATCCCCTTTTATATCTAGTGATTTGTTCTTTCTTATTATTGTACGTGCTTTGGTGTGGTTGTGTGTGAAGTGCGGTAATGGGATAAATTTAGAATACCGCAGTCCCAGCACTCGTATGCAGCATGTTTTTCAAAACCGGTTGGGGTTTTAGTCATAAGGAACTTTTTATGACAGGAAAAAACCCCATCGACTAAGGCTTGAAAATGCCTTGTTTATGGGGTTTGCTTTTATAATATAATAATTATGCTGTGAGGCTTTATGGTTTGATACACGGCAGTTTGCTTACACTGTAGCGTGAGCCTTATATTCTTCAATTATAAGATTTTGCATTAATGCCCATTCATCGGAAGAAAGATTTTCAAAAATTCCTCCTCCAAAAGTACACATATTGTATGGCATACCGTCAAGGGTAAATACCATTTGTTTAGTACAGCTTGTATTGCATATATCACATTCTTTGCCAAAAGTAATCAAGTTTTTAATATTATCGGGACACGCCTCGACTATTGGTCTGTATTTATCAATATTTAATAATTTTAATTTGACTTGGAATGTAGGATTGGCTTCACCTTCTATTACACAAATTTTGAATAAAAATACCATACGTACAACAGGTTTTTTTATTGAATATTGAATATCATGATGCGTTTTAGTTTTTGCTGCATTGCTACGAATATTGATTCCAATTTTCAAATCCCATTCAATTGCTAATTTGTGCAAATCAATGGCGATTTTACAATCTTCCTTTGATAATAAAGGATATAACTCCATAATTTTCTTCAAAACATCATCTCTTTTATTGATTGCTGTCATATTTTTGACCTCCATCTGTAGAAAATGTTTATACTATTCACTTAGAAGCTGTATTCAACCCCGCCAACGGCGCCTTTTCGGTCAGATTTTCACCACTTTTCGTTGGCCCCTCCTTGCTTGCCTTAATGGCAAGCCGCGTCAGAGCCGCCTCAATTGGCAAAA
>WQVY01000009.1 GCA_009785605.1 Defluviitaleaceae bacterium
CTTTTTATGTTATATATTACAAGTACCCCGTCACTAACTGCCCGCGTGCAGCAAAGCTGTAATATGTATCCCCGGCTACGATAATATGGTCTAGCACCTTTACGCCAAAATAGGCAAGCCCTTCTGTTATTTGGCGGGTAACTTCATAGTCGGCACGGGATGGTTTTAACGAGCCGCCTGGGTGGTTGTGAGCGAGTATTACATTGGCTACCTTGTCTTGGATAGCCACCTGCGCTACCTCGCGTGGGTAAACAGCGGCTTCGTCTACGGTCCCTTCAGATATGAGGGCCGTATTTTTTAGCCTTAATTGGGTGTCTAGGCTAAATACATAAAAATGCTCTACAGAGTGCCCTACAAACAGGCTTATGGCGTATTCGCCAGCGGCACGCTCGCTATCAAGCTTTAGTTTTTGGCTTATTTTGCTGCGGAAATAACGGTTGGATAACGCCGGTATCAAGTTTAGCAGTACGGCTACGTTTTCTGTGCAGCCTAGCCGCTGTATTAGGGCCTCCACATCTGCCTCGAACAGGTTGTGCAACGAGCCAAACTTGTTAAGCATTGCATGTGCGCGTGCGTTTGTGTCGCCCCTGGGTGTACAGTAATAAAGCAACATCTCAAGTACTTCGTGGTCTGCAAAACCGTCTAGCCCACCAGTGCGGTAGCGCGCACGCATACGTTCTCTATGGCCTTCGTGAGGGTTTTCTTTTTTTGGGGTCTTGTCTGCCATAGTGTACCCTCCGCCTCCTGCATTTATATTACATCAGGGCCTTGTCTAAACTGTCGGTTACTATTTTTAGCACTTTAACGCGTGCAAATTTTTTGTTGTTGGATTCTACAATACTCCAGGGCGCGTGGGGGTTGTGGGTGCGGGCCAGCATTTCGTCTACGGCATCTTCGTACTGGGGGCGTTTTTCGTGGTTGCGCCAGTCGTCTGGGGTAATCTTGTGATGCTTTTCGGGGTTGCTTTGGCGGGCGGTTAAGCGGCGGAGCTGCTCGTCTTTATCTACATGCAGCCAAAATTTGAGCAGTATAATGCCATGGTTTGTTAGATGTTCTTCCATTTCGTTAATTTCTTGATAGCCACGCTGCCATATATGCGGCGGTGTAAGCTCGTCCACCCTTTCTATAAGCACGCGCCCATACCACGAACGGTCAAAAATAGTAATGTGGCCGTCCTTGGGCATCTTCACCATAAAGCGCCATAGGTAGTGGCGTGCCAACTCGTTTGGACTGGGTGCGCCTATGGGCACAACCGCATAACAACGTGGGTCAAGCTCGCTTGTGAGGCGCTTAATATTGCCACCCTTGCCGGCGGCATCCCAACCCTCGTATACAATTACGGCAGAGCGGCGTTTTGCATACAACTTATTGCCCAGCATCCGCATACGTTGCTGGTAATAGGATAACTCATCGTCATATTCTACATCGTACAAGGCCCGGTATGGGGATATCCCTTGAAGGATGCGCGGGTAAGAGGATGCGTTTGGCTCTTTTGAAATAGTAGGTTCGGGAGTTACTATGGTGCTTTGCGTTAGTCTGTTGTTTATTGAGGTTATTATTGTGCGCAATATTTTTACGGCGGCGTGCTTCCTGTCTTCGGCTTCTATTATATGCCATGGGTTGTTTACTGTTTGCGTCCTGTTTAGTATTTTCTCGAAAAGCGACAGGTTTTGGCTGTAGTTTTTGTTTTGTTCCCAGTCGTGTGGCTTTACGCGCCATGCGGTTGTTGGGTCTTTTTCTAGCGCCTTAAAACGGCGCTTTTGTTCGTCTTGGCTTATATGCAGGAACAGTTTGATAATTAGTGCACCGTCAACGGTTAGCTGCCGCTCGAAAGCGTTTACATCATGGTAGAAGCCGTAAGCCTCTGTATTTGTCATGCCCCAATTGTCGCGGACATGGGGCATGATTAGCCTGTGCCAGCTCTTGTCCAATATTACTATCTGCCCCCTAGAGGGCATGTATGTCCAAAAACTCCAAAGGAAGGGGCGCATTAGCTTTTCTTCGTTGGTCTTGCCTGTGGTGCGTACATCAAAATAGCGCGGGTCTAGGGCATTTACCACGCGGGCAATGGACGTACCTTTGCCAGACGCGCCCCAGCCTTCGAACACGATAATCACAGGGATTTGAGCCTCGCGCAGGGTTTGCTGAAGGTTGGCAAGGGTTGCTTCCAGCTCACGCATAGATGATTTATATTCTTTTTTGTCTAGGGTTTGTTGCAGATTTATGTCTGATAGCATATTTTCACCGTTTTCGTGTGGGTTTTGTTGCGAGTAGGAGTATACCACAGCTTGTAACACAATTGGGACAAACGGCATATTGTATGACTAGGAACACCTTAACCGGGGTTCCATGATATAGATTAGGCGCCGGGTGGGTTACGGGACCCGGGGCAAGAGACCGTACAGTCAACTGCTTTGCGGCATCCTGCCCGGTGTCAACAAATATTGAAAGGAGGATAACCATGGGCGAATTTTTACTTGAAAGTTTAGGGCGTTATATTGGCCATACGGTTACCATATTTACCACAAGCGGTGGCTTATCAGGCAATGGTTTTACAGGTGTACTTGCCGGAATTTGCGGTTGCACCGTTAAGCTTATAACCGACATTGGCGCACCACCATCTTGCCCCATTGGCAGTGCATGTTGCGGTGGCTTCTTCGAAGACGAATTTGAAGAAGGCGGCTGCGAAGGCATTGGTATGGGTGCCGGCTGGTGCGGCATGTGGGGCCGTTGCCGCGGCGAAGGCCGCAGAGGCCGCGGACGCAGGCGCTGGGGCGGCCGCAACTGGCTTGGCTCTGTCACAGAGATTCCTATAGATAAAATTGCAAGCTTTACACACAATGCTATATAAGCCCCTTAGGGTTAATACACATATGATAAAAATCTGATATACAAAAACCCCCCATAAGATAAGGCTTTTACGGCCATGTCTTATGGGGGTTATTATCAGTTTTTAACTATTATACTCTCGACTTGCCAGTCGCTCCCTGGCACCATGTTTAGCATGACGGGCCCGGTAATACCCTCGCCGTCAAGGCTTACAAACCTTGCACACAAAATTTGGTCGCCCATGCGCCACATGTTCATGGGGTCGAAGCCTGTTAATTTTGCGTCCTTTACTATGACATTTTTGTTGGCGGCTAAGAAATCATCAAACTTGGCTTTTTTGGTTGCGTAGTATTTGCTAAAGCTGTCCGCTATGGTGTCTGTCATGGATATTACTTCAAATAGTGAGCTGTCTTTGCCTAGCAGGTGATAAAAATCTACACCCAGCTTCTTTAGTGTAAGACAAAGCACTGCGCCGGTAAAGTAAGACATATATCTTACAGAGAATAATTTTTCCCCAGGGTTGCTTAGTGTTTGCAAGTGATTTTGGTTTATATGCTTCTCAAATTTTTCTGGTGAAAGCTGCATTAGTGCGCAAAGTCCGGCAAACTCTGCCGTGCCTTCGCCGGTTTCGCACCAAAACTCGTGTGCTGCTACGTCTCCCAGTAGCTGGGCACGTGATTTTCTTAGACTTATAAAATCTGCAAGTGCGTCATGGTCGCTTTTTGTATATGCGCGTAGTAGTAGTTTAATTTCTGCGGCTTTTATGCGGTATGTGGTTAAATCGTCTGGGTATCGCATTAGTGTCATCTCGTTTGCGCCGCGCCCTTCCCAGGCTCCCTGGAAACCGTGGAACATCTCATGCACCAGGTTGGACGCAAGTATTTGTATGTCTTCTTCTGCGGGATTTTCTACAATCCAGGTTGCCAACATTTCGCCTTCATATGTGATGACTGTGTTGGCCCAAAACCCGTCGCCCAGCGGGGCCTCGCGGCCATCTAGGTAAACTTGGTCTTTGCCAACTAAGGCAAAGGGCACAGGCTTGGTCCATCCTGGCCAGATAGCGTTAAAATCTACGCGGTTTAGTTCTGCTTTAACTGCTGTATATAGCTCTCTCATGTTCATGCTCAATCCCCCTGTTTTTTCTCTAAAATTTTCATCGCTTCGCCTATATAGCGGGGCGAGCCAAATAGAATAAAGCGGGCGCAGCCTTCTTTTTCGTTGTAGCCATATGACATGCGGTTAGAATGGGCATTGTCGGACTTGGCCATAGTACCTGGCAGCATTATCAGCTCATCTTTAATTGTTTTTACAGCCTCTATAGGTTTATAGATATCAATAATGGTGCATGTTTGAATCTCGCCAGAGTACTCTGTAAAGATACCCTCCAAGAAGTCTAGTACATCTTGCTTCTTTTCTGATTTTATCTTGTCGTTTACTCCGCCTTGGTTCATAAATTTGCCGATGTCATCCTCTGTAAAGCGCCATTGGCCGCCTATCTTGCGCCCGGTTAGCTGGCCATCTTTCAAATAATTGCGGATAGTACGTGTGGTAAACATTGTCATGGTTGCGATGTCGTCTACTGTGTAGAATTTTTCCATATTGTTTCCTCCTTTCTTGTTTCCTTCCTTTGATTTCATTGTATTTCATGTATTTTCATATGTCAAGTATGTATATGCACTTATTTTCATTAATATTCATATGCATAAAAAATACCTATGCAGTGCGCATAGGCATTTGGCCGTACCATTTGTTTAACTCTTTAGTGTCACAATACCCTAGCAGTACAGTTACGTCTTGAAATAATTCCGGGACAAGCCCATATGAGGTCATTCTTGCATGCCCTTCAAGGATGATATAACGCTCCTCGTGCTTATCTGTTAAAAATATTAATGGCGGAAATTTGTGCCCTTGTTTTAATTTTTCTGCACCTTTTATTGAGCCATCGTTGGGTACATCATATACGGTTTTACCGGACAAAATGGTCTTTGCTGCTTCTAGGGGTGAGCCTGTGTAGTTGGAGAGTTCATTCCAGTAGCTGTATTCTATATATATGATTTTGGGAATATCATCTCTGTCAAATTTGGTCCATACCCATTCGATATTTGTTGGGAAATTTTCGAACAGCTCTTCATTGTTGTACCCTCTAAAGCGCCTTAATATTTCTGCCCTTGTGGCATTTTCTTGTTGAGATGTGATATTTGCGTTGGTGATAATGCTCTTGCAAATGTGCATTTCTTTTAGCACTGCCTCTATACTATCGTTGAACCGCTCTGACTCGATTTCCATTTTTAGAAATTCATAGACCATTTCATTTTCATTTGACGGCCTTATTTTTCGCATATTTTATTCCTTCCCCCGTACGTACTACTCGGCTATCTTTGTTGCCTCTACAACCAAAATCGATGGATAACGTGTTCTTATCTTTATTTCATTTTCATCAAAATCGTGGTCATCGGGCAATGGAGTGATGGGGAACAATTCTTCCATACGTGTTGCATAAAGGCGGTTGACGGCTAAACCGTTTATATAATCGCTTAACTGCCTACGATATGTTGTAAAAACATATGAATCGTCTTTATTCCATTTCCATTCGACCGGACCCCTATAGTTATAGTTGGGATTTGCTTTTTCTTCCGGCCACAGTTCCGTAGCTCCAATGCAAAACATCATGGGGTGAGTACAGCAAAAGACAAATCGTCCGCCTTTTTTCAAAACCCTGCTGACTTCGGAGCAAACTTTATTAAAATCCTCCACATAATCTAATGCCGACATAGAAATTACTAGGTCCATAACACCAGTTTCAACAAACGATAAATCCGCCATGTCTGAACATTTGAATTTTATGTTTACTCCCGCACTTTTTGCAACTTGCATTCCGATGTTTAATTGCTCTTGTGATATATCTGAGCAGGTTACGTTCGCACCTTTGCGTGCTAATGCAATCCCACAATTGCAGGAGCCCGAGCCAATTTCTAGAACGTTAAGGCCTTTAACATTGCCAATAATATTTAAATCCTTGTTGGTTGGATATTCATAACTGCCAAAGTCAATATCGTCTAATGATAAATAGCCCTCTACATAAAAGCGTTGTGCGTGCTTGTCCCATGACTCTTTGTTTGTATTGCTCATTTAACTCATGCCTCCTTCTTCGGCAGAGTATATTCGCTACACCCCTGCTCGTCCACCCTCAATATCACTTTTAATTCCATCAAACATCTTCTTCAAGCAGTTGTATGTTTCTGCATCTGGGTCATAAATCCCCAAAAAACTGCCGCATAGGTTGTCAAAGACTTTCCCAAAAATATTTTTGCTTATTCCTGGGCTGCAGTTGCCGCAACCAGTTATTTCGCAGGGGCGTACATTTTTCCAGATAATTTCTTTAACCTGTTCTTCTATCGGGTATTGCGCACTTTCCCACTCGCTTGGTAAAAGGTTAATAAACATATCAAAGCTTGCCACGTCATCGTTGACTTCGACATTTATGGTAAACAAGTCCTTGCCCTTGTACGTGGGGTGCCAAAATAAGTTGTCTGATTCATGGAAGGCAACACCGTTTGCTTTTAGATACGCAATAAAATCGAGTGCATTTTTTTGTGCCTCGCCCTTGAGGTGGTCGTTGATTGCTTTTTCGATTGTGATGTGCATTATTATTCCTCCTTGGTTTATCTATGGCCTAACCGGATACCAGTCATACAACGTGCTTGTCATGTCGCGCTCGGCAACCAGTACCGCTGCTGTAATATTGCCGCCCGGGTATACAGTCATCATACCAGTTATGATGTCGCAGTTAAATTTATATCCTAGCTTTTGCGCTGCTATATGGACATTGTCACCGATGTGGAACGCTGAGCCTTTAGTATATTCGAAAATGACCCACTTGGATGCATCAATCTTTTGGATATAAGGGTTATGCTTCATTAGCGCGTTTATATCTGTTATATCTGGCTCAAGAATACCGAAAGTTAGACGCTGCCCGCCCGTTAGGTCTGCTTCATAATCTACAGAGTGATAGTGGTATATTGGGGCATTGGGCTTCCTATATTCGTTTAAAATATCCAACCGGCCATCGTTTTTTATTTCTTGGATAAATTGCTCATGGCCATAGTCGTCAGATAGTATTGTTGTAAACCCAATTAATGTTATTTTATTTTTTTGTACATGCCATGCTTTTACGCCACATTTTTCTACGCTGCCTGTTATTTCTTTCGGTATTTCCTCTATGGCTTTGTATGGTTTTATAGGGAATAACATTTCCCATTGTACATCGCAAAAGTTGGGGTCTTGTACATTGTGATAGTAATTTAAATGCTCAAGAAAGTTAAACTCCAGCCCTGCAAAGCTGCTTATGTCCTGTAGCGGTGGGTCAATTCGTGTGAAGTCACCGTCATATTGGTAAACCTCGCTATTGGTTATCCATGCATATACCCGCTTATAGTCATACCAATTAACATCAAGTGCTGTTACATACATGCCGCCGTGTAAGCGCTTTTTTACAAGCGGTTCAGGGACTTCTAACTCGCATGGGATAGATACACACATTTCAAACCCATCATCATTTTCGGTTGGGTGGTAAAATCCTAGCTGGCGTATATCTGGTTTTACTTGATAAATGTTATTGTTTCTTACAAACTCATCAACTATTTTTGCAGCGTTTTCTTTTGGGTTTTCTCCAATATGCCTATATGAAGCGATGGTCATGGGCGGTATAAACACCACTCTTGCATTATCTAGTTTGGTTAAGACTTCTGACGCTTGGTTTAGGTCGTTGAGGCTAATCTTCTCCTTGGTATTTTTTTGGACCAAGGAGAGGGGGGCAGTCAACTCTAATATTGCATCGCTGGTTATGTACTTGAGATTTAACTGGATATTGGTTTTTTCTTCAAGCTCAATTACAAACCTGTCCAAAATCTTTTTTATTGTGGACAAGGCAGTAATTTCTACATCCAGCTCTTGGATGCTTTTTTTGAAGATATCTACGACGGTGGTCGCGCTGGGGTTACTCAAAATAGTGCGTATCTGCTTTACTGGGATTTGTAATTTGCGCAGCACAATAATTTGTTGCAGACGCTCAACAGTAGCGGCATCATAAACCCTGTATGAGTAGCCTTCTATCCGCTGGCTCTTTATAAGACCGCTTTGCTCATAGTAGCTTAACATCCTTTTAGAAATACCATGTGTTTTTGAAATGGTGCTAACCGTTTGTAGTCCCATGCTCGCGCCCCCTCTTGCTAGAGCATAAACCATTACATCGTGTATCAGTCAAGCACATTTTTTACCACTTATGCACAAGTTCTTATACCTTGACTTTGTAGGGGAAAAATTTCGCAAACAACGCCATATAACCCGGCAGTGCATCCACCGTGGTATGGTAAAAGGGGAACGTACTGTGGCTACATTTTTGCATTTGTTGCCCGTCAATCGTATACACTTTACCATGTTTGCAGCTTGCGTTGCAGGACGTACAATTTCCGCCTTCAAATGTGAAGGCGCTTTTTATGTGGCTTGGGGCGCTCTCTATATACGCCATGTGCTTGTCTACTTTGTTTAGGAAGAAGCGGAAGTAGATTTCGCCATTGGAATGGATATAAAGGCGCGCTGCAACGGGCCTACTTTTTGTTCCTGTTTTGCCGTATACAATCATCATGTGACTCCATGTTAGCCCGCTTGTGATTATATTTTCGCAGTCATAGCCAGCATCGTTCATTGCCTTGTCGAATGCTACTATGAAGGCTTTGTCTGATTCGGAAATGTGCTCGCATCTTCTTTCGGCCAGTAGCTCTGCCATGGTGGTTGGGGCGTGGTTTTTTAGGATATCGTCGGCTACCTCGCTTATGGTTTTACCTGTGTGATAATAAATCCACTTATATAAATCGGGTTTGCTGTCTATTATGTCTTTTCCTACTGCATCATAAAGATATTTACGGTATTCGTTAACGGGGTGGTTGCCCCATGATATTTCTGTGGCTGGTGAGATAAGCTCCTTACTCATGTCTACTTCCTTTCTTTTATGGGGACTAGTAAATCAAGTTGCAGTCCGTCACTTTGAGCTGATTTTATGCGGTTGGTATAATTCAATGTTTCTTCAAGGCAGCCCCACTGGTTTGGATTGTTCCAATCGCCGTTAAACTCGTATTTTGCGTTAGACAAGACCCACTTCATCAGCCATCCCCATTCTTCGAATGCGCCGGCGGGAATCATATGTGCCGCGTACAACCCGCCACAAAAATATTTTTTTGTAAATGGTGCAGGTACAGTAAAGCCATCGGGGATGGTAACCCACATCTCATATCCATGGGCACCTGTTGGGTCAGATTCAAGAGGGTTGGGTGCGTTGAAGCCGTAATGCCGCAAGTCAGGTTTTAATTGTGGCAGGTTATTGTCCAGCACAAACTTGGTAATAGCTTGGCCTACGTGTTGTTCTGGTTCTTCTCCTTCAAACTGATATGCGGCGACTTCGGATGGGGGTAGGTAAATAACCCGTACGTCCTTGTCGGTTAACTTGTTTAGCTTTTCGCTTGCTTGATTAAGCTCACTTATGCTTTTTTCCTCATGTATTATATTTCTGGGAAACGAAACACTGTCAACAACTGCAAATACGGAACTATCACCAAGAAAGTCCAACTGTAAGCGCATGTTTGCTTTCTCATACAACTCGTGGACAAGGCGACTAAGTATGGACTTAACTGTTGCTAAAGCAGTTATTTGTTCGTCCAGCTCGCTTATATTGCGCTCGAATATGTCTATGACACATACGGCATCACTATTGCTAAAAATCTCGTGTATTTGCTTTACAGGAACACGAAGCTTACGCAATATAATTATTTGGCGAAGCCGGCGTATTGTTTCTTCGTCGTATGCTCTGTAGGTGTAGTTTTCCATGCGGTTGCTGTTAATCAATCCTATTTGTTCATAATAGCGTAATGTTCGGCTTGATACACCAAGGCTTTTTGCTACTGTGCTAATGGGCTGGAGTTGGTTCATTGGGTACGCCTCCTTTTTGTATTTATAATATAATGGTTGACGCGGTTGTCGTGTCAATAAAAAATTGCCCAAACGGAAAAATCATTTATACATGATGTTTTCCATTTGAGCAATATTTTAGAAATTACAACGGATTAGTCCAAAATAACATTACATACTACAGCCGTATTAGCTCTGCGATACTCATGGCGATATTGTCCAAGATGTCAAAGAACTTGTCGTTTAAGTCATAAAACTTGCCATTGGGCTTGGTTAGTGGGTCGTATGCGTCTATGCTTTCCCTGTCTTTGCGGGCTACTACGTATGTGATAACGCTCCGCTCTGCAAGCATGTTGCATACGTCTGCTACAGATTTGCCGCTTACTGTTGGTACATGTGGCGGTGCGTCTGTTATTAGGATAAAAATGTTCTTGGCTATCCCTTCTTCGCGGTGAGATTTTAGTAGCTCAACCCCGGTTTCCAGCGCGTCCAAGGAAGATTCTGGTATGTCTCCGCCATAGGTGCGTGGGATGTTTTTCACTTGTTTTTGGAATTTTGGTACGTCGTCTGTGAAGTTGTACACGCTGGGTTTTTCGTTTTCGCCTAAGTCACCAAAACCTATAAGACCTAGCTTGTACGCGGCACCTTTTGAGGCCAGTATTGATGAAAATTCTATTGCCCTATCTTTTACACCGTTAATATAGGTGTCCATAGATCCGGTGGTGTCTATCAAGAATACGACGTTTACCTTATCGCTGCCACCAGCGGACTTTGGCGGTGGCGGTGCAGCTGGCTTAGAACGGTCAAACTCCGCGCGCTCTGCGCGGCCGGTGGCCAAATCTTTTACATATACTTCGAAGATATTGTTTTCGTCTATGGCGTATGTGATTTCTAGTTGGGTGACGCCAGTCAACCCCGAAAGTGCTACTGTGCCAATATATTTGCGGGCATCTTCGTTGCCTTGTTCCCACTGATATACATCTACATTTACGCGGCTTGCCCCGGACATAGACGCAAAATTACTGTCGCTGAATTTGCTGGGGATGGGGCTACCCATGGGTATGATGGGGATGGCTTGGCGCTCCATGGTTGCGATATTGGTTACGGCCTCTGTCCCAAATACTTGGCGGGTAATTTGCCCTACGCGTACTTGCCTATCTGGCAGGTGAATCAGGTAGTTGTATATGCTTGCGCCCATTGCCACGCTCTTGGCTGGGTCTGTAGCGCGGTATGGCTCTTTTAGGTAACCGGCAACCATGCGGCGCACCATGGGTATCAAAGTAGAGCCGCCTACTAATACCACCTTGGAAACTTCGTCTGTATGGATATCTGCACGCTTTAGGGCTTCTTCTATTATGTCGCGGCTGCGGTCAACATATTTGCGTATCATCGCTTCGAACTCTTCGCGGGTGATTTCTGCGTTTAAGTTTTTGGGTACGCCGTCTACTATAACTAGCGGGTTGATGCGTACAGATACTTTGTTTGTGCCTGATAATTTTTTCTTGGTCTGCTCTGCTTCTTGCCTCAGTTTTTGCATTACGCGCTTGCGCTCTGCTGTGTCTAGACTGTCTAGGTCCACGCCGGTTTGCTCCGTAAAAGTGGACTTCATCCAGCGCACTAGCTCTGCGTCAAAATCGTCGCCGCCTAGGTTCATGTCGCCTACATCTGATAGTTCTTGGAAGATTTCTTGCCCGTTTTCGTCTAAAGATACACGCAATACACAAGCATCGAATGTACCGCCGCCCAGGTCATATACAAGCAGGGTTTGGGCATAGTTTTGGCGGTAGCCGTATTCTATTGCCGCCGCTAGTGGCTCGCTAAGCAGGTGCACATTTGTAAACCCTGCTATAAGGCCCGCTTGCTTGGTTGCGAAAATTTGCCTGTCGTTGAAGTACGCGGGGTGGGTGATTACTACTTCGTCGAAACGTTCGCCTGCTTGGGCCTCGGCAGCTTGCTTTAGCTTGCGCAAAATTGCAGCACTTACCTCTTCTGGGGATTTTTCGCCGGTGCTTACAAATACCATTTCGCCGCTGCCCATCATACGCTTTACAGACATTATTGTGCTTTCTGGGTAAATAATAGCCCCTGCCTTTGCTTCTGCGCCTACTATTACACCTTCGTCGTGGTAGCATACTACGCTTGGTAGTATTTCGTCTGTACCGTCTATTTTTACTACGTCTAGCTGGTCGTTCTTGTCGTTGTAAATGATTGCTACTGAGTTTGTTGTTCCTAAGTCTATGCCTAGATATGCCATGTGTTTTCCTCCTTATTCTGAGCTTTACAGGTGTGATGTATCGTTTTCCAGCACTATACCGAATGTGCCGTCATCACGTTGTTTAAACATGTGGATAGCCGTGTTGCCTATGGCAAACCGCTTTTTGTCCGTTATGGGAAGTTCGAGCAATCCACAAATAATAGCGCGCATCGTCCCATGGTGGCCGACTATAAAAATATTCTCTTTTCCACATGCGATAATTTCTTTTAAGTATCCTTGTACTTGCGCAAAATATGCTGGCGTACGTGCCTCTAGAAATTTATTAAAGGCGGCGAGGGTTTTTGCGTCATTTATGCTTTTGCCCTCAAACTCGCCAAAGCTAGATTCCCGTAGTAGCGGCGAGGTAATCATCTCTACATTGTGGCGTGAATTAATTATCTCTGCTGTTTTTCGTGCACGGAGCAGGTCGCTTGTGTAGATGATATCGCATGGCTCGTTTGCCAGCCTTGCCGCCAACTTTTCTGCCTGTTGTATGCCAGTCTGGTTAAGCTCTATATCTCTGGAGCCTTGCGGCTTGCGTTCACGGTTCCAGTCTGTTTCGCCATGGCGTATGGTTGTTATTCTCATCCGCCCACCTCGGCCTTCTTAAACCTATCCGGGTCAAAACTTTCCCTAAAACCACTAGCCGGGAACTCCGCACCAAAACCCATATCCTCCACCATACCACGCACCAGCCCGCCTTCTTCTTCCACCATTAGCGTAACTTTTAGCTTAGTCTTGCCGCTGGGGCGCACTGGCAGCCCTTTTATAGAAACCTCGCCTATGGTTTTACAAGCTTCGTATGGGTCGTTGGCGTCAATTCGCTCAAGTATCTTCAAATCAAGCCCAGACATTTCCTCTGGCGTGGCACCAGAAAGTGTGAACACATGGCTTTTCTTGGCCAGTGCGAAAGAAGTCCCGCGCCGTATCATGGGGAAGAAGCTCTTGCGCGTGCCGCTGGCAAGCTCCAGCCCGATATCATGGCTGACGGTAACTTCAAACTCTACAGACATCTTTGGCGCGGCTGCGGTACCGGGACTGCTATCGGCCCCAGCCCCAGTTTTCTCGGACTCAACATCCGGGCTTGCCAATAATCCCATTTTCATGGCGGCGTAATAGGTCGCCCCAAGCGAAATATCCAGCGCTGGCCTTTCCGATGAATAAATTTTGTCCTTGTCGCCAAAAATATCTAAAAGCATTTCCCGCACCCATGGCATCTGGGACGAGCCACCGCCTACAAGCACCCTGTTTATATCGTTGGGTGTGAGGCTGCCGGTGTATGTCTCGCGCAGTGCCTTGAGTACTAACTTGCGGGTTTTATCTATGAAAGGATGGATGAGATCATGAAATTCTTCACGGGTGATTTGTTCAACGAAGGGCGGTATGCAGAACGTGAATGGGATGCGGAAACGCTGGACACCAGTGAGCCGTTCCTTGGCTTCCCTGGCCCGCGCAACCAGCTCAACTTGATTTTCTATAGCCAACTCGGTCGCGTGTACCCCGGTTTTGGTTTTTATTAAGTCGCCGCACATGGCAATTAGGACGGTATCTACATCGTCGCCGCCATGATGAGCCTCGCCGCCTTGGCTTATTACTTGCAGTTTTATGCGGGCGTCGTTACGCTCTGTTACATGGAATATTGTAATATCTAGCGTGCCGCCGCCAAAGTCGAAGACCATAATCCGCTCGTCCTGCTCTAACTGGCGGCGGAAATTGTACTCTAGGGCCGCCGCGTTGGGTTCCTTGATAAGGCAGATTAGTTGCTGTTTAAGCCCTGCCATTTCACATGCCCGCACGGTGGCCTTTTGCGCGGCATCATCAAAGTCATATGGCACAGATACTACCAAGCCGGCTATTTCAGCCTTGGGGTTCATGCTCTGGGCATGGCTAACCAGCTCCTGCAATATCTTTGCGGAGATTTCTTCTGGGAGATAGTCCTTGCCGCCAAGGCTTACTGTTTCGTTTGTACCCATCTTGCGCTTTATAGAGCGGATTGTTGTCTCTGGGTAGATTTTCATGCTGCGGTAGGCTTCGTCGCCTATTACCCACTCGTCATGGTCATCGTCTGGGCGGTATTGCACTACCGAGGGTAGCGGTATTTTGCCAAAGCCGTTGCTTATGTCTATAGGCTCTGGCCGCCCGGCTTGGTTGTCCCAGTACGAGATTACGGAGTTTGTCGTACCCAGGTCTATGCCTAGGATGTACCAATCTTCTGGATACTTGCCGGTTTCTTCTATTTGCTTGCGGTAGGTTTCCCAGTTCATGCATGCACCTTCTTCTTGTGTTGAGTGTAATAGACTTCTCTGGAAACTTCCTCTGCGGCCAAAAAATCTTAGGCATTAGTAAGTTTTTTGGCCGCTAAATCGGAGTTTCCGGAGAAGTCAAATGTCTATGTTATTTCTAATGTTGGAAAAGAGTCTAATTCTAATGCTACATTATTGGATGTTTTTATTAACATTTCCAGTTCGGATACGAAATATTTTTCTAGCTCTTCGCATAGTTGTTTTGCCTTTTTTGCTTGGGCTTCTGTGATTTCTGTAAAATTGTCACCAGGATATCTTGTGTTAAAATAAAACCCTGTAAGGTATCTTGCTTTGTCTCCTATTTCGCTTGTTGTGTGGGCTTCGTCGTATGATTCTAGGATTTTCTCAACTGCATGTGATTTCAACAGCTTATGTTCTGGATATTTTTTTACTAAAAGAGCCTTCGCGCTTTTTTCAGCAAACTGGTGGAAATGAAATACCGCGGTCCTATACCTTTTATTTTCGTATGTGAAAATAGCATCATCTAAGTCTAGTAGCGCTATGCTTCTATAATCGGCCATAGATAACTTTTCCATCCTTTCTTATGCTTTCAAACACTTGCGAGCCGTTTATCAATTTATTCTTATCACAATATATAAAATCCAACTCAAATTCATTTTGTGTTGTATCATAAAAATAATTTTCTATGTCACGCTTTTGCTTGATAGATAAATCTTCATCTGACACTATGCAAATATCCATGTCCGAATATTCATTGATATTGTTATTCGCAACCGAGCCAAAGAGGATTATCATTTCGGCAGCGAATGTATGGGTCTTTATGTCAGTAAAAAGGATGTTTGCCGCATTTTTCATACGTACAAGTTTTATGTCATTATTCCTATCCATGTTACCTCCGCGATACTATTGCTTATAGCTATAACTTCACCGCAAACTCCCCAGCATAACCCGTCTTGGGAAACAACTCCCCAAAGCCCAAGTCCTCAACACTTAGCGTCATATCTGTATTGGACTTGAAATTTACGCCAAACCTCAAACGGGTTGTGCCTTTGGGGCGGGCGGGCAGCCCTGTTAGATTATAGTTGCCAAGCTGACTTGACTCGCCGGCATATGTGCGCTGGGCCAATGTAATATTTAGCTCACCGTTTACGGGGCTATTTACCAGTATCAGTGTAGACTGGTGCTTTTGCCACCAAAACGTACCCATCTGCGCTAGTGGAAGAAATACATCACCTGTACTTATCCCGATATCTACGTGTAGCTGGTGATTGTCCTCTATACTTACGCTGCGCCCCTTGGTTATGCCCAATATCTTTGCTGCTACATATGCAGCGCCTTCTGCAGTTACTAGCTTGGTGTTTTTGTACATACGTATTTGCGACTGCGTAAATATGGCCGATACAGCTTCGCGGGCCCAAAGCATTTCGAAGCCACCGCCAACGCATATCACACTGCCTATATCATGGGGAGGTATTGCTTTGGCACGGGTGTTGCCAGTAGGCTCTGCACCCATGCTAAGGGTTTTTTCTAATGTGTCGCGGATAAAATCAGCAAACCGCTGGCGGTATGGCTTAATTATTACCTCTGTCTCGGCATGGGTTATGGTTTGTTGGAAGGGAGGGTACACGAAGTTGAAGTATAATTTTGCCGGCTTTGTGCGGATATTTTTTTGAAACAAGATATCTTTGTGCTGGTAGGTAAAGGCGGTTAGTTGCTCGCTTAACTGTGAATCATTATTTCCCGGGTCATAGTTGCCTGAGTCGTGTACTTGGTCTTGGTAATAAGACTCAAACAGGCTGTAGACTTCGTCTTCCAACATACCCGTACCTATACTATCATCAAATAAACTAGACAAGCTTTTTACATTGGCATCACTGCCCGCTACATACACACCACCACGCACTTCACGGCTACCATAGTCAAGTAGCAATACTTTTTCGTCTTTGGGTGTGCCTTGGAAATGGTGTGCTAACACGCACTCCCTGTCCGGGATAAGCGCTATAAGTTCCTTTTCATACCCTGCATGTTTAAAAGCCCGCAGTAGTTCTTCATATGCTGCCTCGCTAAGGTAGGCCGGTATGGCGGCCACTATGCCTACAATTTCGGCTTTGGGGTTTATATTGCGCACGCTTGACAGCAGTTCTCGGATAAACAACCCCAATATGGACACAACACTTACAGGTTTACCCCCTATATCCAGATAGTCTGAGTTGCCTAGCCGCCTGGCTAGGGACTGCAGGGTTATTTCTGTACCGGTGCCTTGGTTTAGTATGGCGTACTCGCCAAATACCCATTCTTTTGTTTCTGGGATGTATTGCATTGCAGTGGGGATTGTAGGCTTGCCATAACCGCCGCTTGGGTCTATGGGCTCGGGCGCGTTTTCGTATAAGTTGTAGAAAGCTATCCCTGTAGAGTCGTTGCCTATGTCCAGGCCAATTATATAGTATGTTTCGTCATATTTTTCTGTCAGGGGTAGGTCTTTATAGCGTTTCCAGTTCATACAAATCTCCATCCTGAGGCTTTAGAAGCTGTATTCAACCCCCTACCTTGCGGCTATTACATTGGCCCGTAGTATCACTTGGTCTTTATACTTGTAGCCACTGGTCATTACTTTTATTATTTCGCCTTTGGCAAAACCGTCTGTTTCTTCGGCCAACAGCACCTCATGCTCGCGCCCGTTAAAGGGCTCATGTGCAGCAGGGCGGATTACGGTTATTCCTTTTTCGGCCAACAGTGGTTCTAGTTTAGCAAATGTTTCGTCCAAAAGGCTGACCGCGGCAGCTACGTGCGGCAGAGGCGACTCCCTTAAGCGGGATACACTGTGGTATAGGATTTCCTCGTAAGTGCTAATCTCGTATAGCAGGGTCTCCTTCTTAAAACGGAAGGAGGCTTTTTCTATTTTTGCGGATGTGCTTGCAATGTGCTTTGCAAATTGCCCGTCATATGCAGCGAACGCCTCCAAGGATGCACATGCTGCAATAAAATCAGCTATAGTTTCTAATGTTGGAGGGTTGGCACACCAGGCCTCTTGCATCTGGGCGGCGGCGGTTAGCAAATCTTCTTCTGTAAGACGTGGCAGCCCACTGGGTATGGACGCTAATAGTTGGGTGCTGTTTTCTGTAAATTGCTGGAGGCTTTCTGCTAGGCTTTCTACTTTTATTTCTAGAGTCTCTGTAATGCCGGTTAGGATTTCATTATCTATGTTATGGCTGGGGATAGCTATAGATTCCTGTACGATGAGTTCGGGTTCGGGTTCTATTTCTGGTGCTAATTCTGGTTCTGATTCTAATTCGGTTGCATCGCTGGATGCTGGGCTGGGCTCTTGCTGGGTATCATGTAACGATACAAGTCCTGTCCCTGCTTCCACGAAAGAAGATACGATTTTTTCTGCGAGTGATATTTCATTTTTAACTTCTTGCTGCAGGTTATTAATTGACTCAAGATGGCTGGCGCGTAAACTTTCGAATAACTCGTCTGCCTTTGGCAGCAAGGCAGCCACGAAGTTTTGGTAGTCTATGTTGATGAGTATGGGCGCTAATATACCGGCTGTTAAAACATGTGTAAAATCTTGCTGTACACCAGGACCAGGCTCTAGCCGCGATGCATTGGTAGATTGCATCATTTTCCTAAGGCCGCTTACTACCGGCCCGGTTTGCTGATATGCCTCACGCAACTTTGATAGAATTGGGTATAGGTCATGCGCTGCATTATCGTTTGAGGCTTCGAACGCGTTTTCTATGGCCTTTACTTGCACTTGTATAATTAGGCCCAGCACTTCCCATTCCCGCTCTAAAAGGTCTGTATAATAGGCGGCGGTTTTGCGGGTATGCAGGTCGTCTATACTGGAAAGGCAAGCTTGTAGAGTTTGGGTGTAGTAGGCTTGTAGGCTTGGTTGTATTGCTTGTATGATGGATTCTTGCAGGGTATGTTGGGTGAGGTTGCTGCATGACTGGATATCGATACCCGCAAGATATGAATTTTCCAAGCTTTCTATGTGCCATGCGATGCTTGTAATGGCTTGTTCTAGGATAGTGTACTTTTCTTTGGCAACTGGGTTGCCTTGACTTGTTGCGTCGTCTTCAAATTGCCTTAGGCGCGAACATAAAATATCGCAAAGCCCTGCAACCAAGTCTGGTGAGGTATCTTTGATAGGGCTGTCAAATAATCCTATCACTTCGCGATATGTTTCCATAAGACGTACTAGGTGGTTATAGACGCGCTCGTCACTTTGTCCTAAGCGTGAGCATGACAGCGCCTCTAAAGCCAATGCGTCGCAGGCAGATTGCCGTATGCATGTGAAATAATTGGCTGCACCTTTATATAACGCTTCGCTTGTTTTGGCTTGCAAGTCCAGCCACGCACGCCAAAGTGCATCTATTTGGGTATCAAAACTTGATGCTAACATTTAAATCCCCTTTACTGCGTATGTTAATGTTATAGCAAACCTAGTCCTAGTCGTAACAACCGAAAGCGCACGGCACCACCCCTTTTTGGATGGTGCAGTGCGTCTATAAATAAGCCACTTCGGTTTTGATGCTACCGATAAACCATTTTAGTATAGCTCGTCCACAGACAACTCCGTTACTACACCGTCAGTAGATAAGCTGCGTGCAGTCACCTTAAGCATATTATCCTGCCCTACATGGAAGATGACTTTCACCTTTTCTTGACCTCTTGTGCCTTGGGGTATGCCCCTTAGCGACGTACCTGCCAGCCGTTTCATGCCTTCTTGGCTTACTTGCTGCGGCTTGTCCAAACTGCGGGGCACTGTATTTTCGTATACTACAATAGCCATGCTGGTTATATTGTCAAAGTTGGTAACCAGCGGCTCTGTTGCATCTATGGTAAGGCCCTCTTTGGGGATGTCTATCCCTGATGGGACAATTTCCATAAAGCGGCGGCCGGCAATTTCCAACCCTAGTGGGTGGATGGTTTTTTCATGTACAACCGGGCCTTTGACGGTTGGCATCATTATCATATTGCAATAGTGGGCCGCACCTTGGGAAATACTCAGCGCTGGGCTTATCCTTGACTTGAATGGCTCTTTCTTAAAGCGCTCAGATATTTGCTCGCTTACATATAGTATAGAAGAACTACCACCTACCAGGAAAACTTCGTCTATATCTGCTTCTGTTAGGCCGCCGGCCTCTAGACAATGGTCTACACAGGTAAGCGTCTCACCTATCAAATCTGTTACAGATTTCCCCTGGAATTTTTCAAAAATAGCAGGGCTGTCGCCTAGGGCGTTTACCCGCTGGTGGGTCAAGAATTGTTCGCGCGTGATTTCCATATTTATATTAACAATGCGCGGCTCTTGGATTAGTGGGGCCAGGGTTATTTTTGTGGCTTTGGTTTGGCTTAGGCGCTCTTTGGCTTGGGTGGCTGCCTGTTGCAAGCGCACAAGCGCTACTTTCTTCTGGCGCTTGGATACGCCATCGTCAACATTTTCGTCAAAAAGGTCTATTTCTTCGTTGGTAAGCTTTTTAAATTCTTCATATACCATATCCATTATAATTTTATCTATGTCGTTGCCGCCTAGGTTGTTGTCACCGTAGGTGCTTATTATGGAGATGGTGGGCTCCCCGGCTTCTTCTATTTTTACTTCCAGCACACAGGCATCAAATGTGCCGCCGCCAAAGTCGTATACCAGCACTTTCTTGTCGCTTGTTTCGTTGACTGCGTATGATATGGCTGCCGCAGCCGGCTCTAGCCTTAAATAGATGCTTTCAGGGTCAAAGCCTGCCAGTACGGCTGCTTCCTTGGTCATTTTCTTCTGCTTGTCTGTGGAGTTGGCGGGGACGGTTATTACGCAACCAGAAAATTCCCCTGTTATTCCCATTTCTTCTTGGGCGTATTCGTCGGCTTTTTGTTTTAGATGGCCAAGTATCTCCCCGGCAATTTGCTCCGGGGTGAACTGATAGTCTTTATCGTCTACATTTACTGTCAGCTTTGCATCGCTTCCCAGGTAGCGCTTAATAGACAGGACGGTAGAAAGAGGATAGATGATTGCCGCCTCCTTGGCTTGCACGCCAAATATACGCGACAGTTTGCTTTCGTCTTCCGGGTCAGATTCGAATTGGATAGCTGTGGGGAAGATGTTAGAACCATCTATAGGGATGGTTTCTGCCTCACCAGATTGAAAGTTGTAGATGCTTACAACAGAGTTGGTAGTACCAAAGTCGATGCCTAAAAATAGGCCGCGTTCTGTGTCAAGTCCTAGTGTACCCATTAATGTCTTGCCTCCTTAGTATGATTAGTATAGCACGATGATTACAACTCGCTTTGCTTACCCAATAATGTACGATAACAAAAGGTGCAATGTATGGCGAAATTTGCACAACATATAAATGTTTCTTAGTATAGCATAAAAAAATCCATCCCGGAGGATGGATTTTTATCATATAAATTTATTTGCCAGTTGTTGTTTATGGGTTAGCCGTGTTGGCATCGCCAAATTTTTGCACCCAACGGTCCCTAAAGAACCCTACACCCATTTGAGTATATTCTGGGTTTAAAATTGCAGCTCTATGGCCGGGGGAACTCATCCACGCTGCAACCACCTCTTCGGGTGTACGCTGCCAGATGGCTATGTTTTCGGCCCTTATCCTTGAACTAAACAACTCGCGGGATATGTTTGTAAAGTTGCCGTATACGATGCAATCGTGGTCAAAATAATTAAGGTCCGCCATGATTTGGGCCTTAAACCTTGAAGACATCATAAGGTTTGGGTTCATGTTTAGCGGCGCAAGTCCGGCATTTGCCCTTTCGATGTTGGTCAAGCGCAAAACTTCTTGCTCAAACTCGTTGACTCCGCCCAAGTAGCGATACTCGGCTATCCATTCGTCTAACTCTGCTTGCGTTAACCGCCTGTTTGGCAATTGTATTTCAGATTGCGGTATGTTTGGCGGGTTAATTACTCCTTCTTCTGTCTCTACAAGTATCATCGCCCACAGGTTTGAGAACGAACCCTGCCCCAACCCGGTATTAACAGCGCCTACGCCTACTTCTACGAAGTGCGGGTTAAGCAGGTTTGCCCGTTGGTCGGCTATTGCCATCCACCTTTGTACGACTATTTGTGCAGTTGGGTACCAGCGCATGAGGTGGTCTGCACCACTTAGTATAACGCCATCATACTCAAACAACTCGCGCACTATATTTGTAAGTGAGCTATAGTACGGGTTTATACCAAAATAACTAAGTTCCAACATGCTTTGCGCCTTAAAGCGCGCAGCCAGCATTAGTGTCTGGTTTACGGCCAAGGGTGCAACGTCGGCATTTTCTCTTTCTCTGTTTACAAGACGTATAAGCTCCAGCTCAAAGCTGTTGACCCCGCCACGCGCATGATAATTTATAATCCATTGGTCACGCTCTTGTGTTGTTAGGCGGCGACTGGGGATAGACATCAGTGGCGGTGGGGTGGCAGTTGGTGTATATGGCCCTGGGGTTGAGGTAGGAGTGGCGGTAGGGGTAGCGGTTGGCGTTGCTGTGGGGGTGGTGGTTGCAGGTGTAGCCGTGGGGGTTGCTGTGGGTATAGGTGTAGTTCCTGGTGTGGCTGTTGGAGTTGGCGCCGGTGTTGCTGTAGGCCTTGCCGTTGCCGTTGGTGTTGGGGAAGGTGTTTGATTAGGCGCTATAGTAGGTGTAGGCATGGGTGTTGCTGTAGGCATGGGTGTTGGCATAGGTGTGGGGAATGGCGTTGGCATAGGCGTAGGGTGTGGCGTAGGCATTGGTGTTGGAAACGGTGTAGGCATGGGTGTAGGGAATGGCGTCGGGAACGGCGTTGGAAATGGTGTAGGGAACGGCGTTGGTGCCGGTATATAAGCCGGTAGCGATGCAGCATCTTGTGCCCTTGCGGTATTGGCATGGGCAAGTAGCCGCAACATAGAAATAATACTTTGCTCCCTGGTGTAAAGTGCGCGGGGCGCGAACATGTTGTTTCCTACCCCACCCATGATGCCAGTAGCTTGTACTTGCCCAACACCAGTAATGGCCCATGATGCGATATTATGGTTGTCACTAAAAGTGGCGTGTTGCATCGGAAGCGGATAGCCTATCGCCACCGCCAAGCGCGAAATTAATGTAGCCGCTTGCTCGCGGGTTAGCGGGTTGTGAGGCGCAAACATATTATTGCCCACACCATCCACAACACCCAAGTATGCCATCCTTCCAACATTCATATCGTTGGTATCTGCAAAGGTTACAAACCCTGTAATTACCCGGCCAGTAAATGCCTCATACAAGGCAACCCCCAAAGCCGCAAACTCTGCACGGGTGGTGGCATGGTTATAATGGGACTGCATATGCGGGGGCACAAGGCCCAACATAATAGCTACTTCAATATCTGCACGCGCCCAACTGCTGGCAGACTCTAAACCTGGGGTGTATGCCTTGGCACTCGCCTGTACCGGCATAAGCAGTGCCGCAAACAAAAATAACGCTACAGACAGGCATATTTTCCTGTATATAGCGCCGATTATTGCCACTTTGTGTTTATTCATTTTGGCCTCCTGATACTAATCATACATCATATGCTGCGATGGTCGCGACGCAAGAACAGACAAGATTAGTATAAATATGTATTGTGTATCACCTACACCGCGGTACATGCTAACACAAGTATAAAAAAAAACAATACACTATAAATTACTTTTTTCAGGTATTTTCGTGGCATATCTTATCGCTTATACATTGGGCTTCTTCTGAAACTACCTTTGCGGCTAAAAAATCATAGGCATTAGTATGTTTTTTGGCCGCTGATTCGATGTTTCAGAAGAAGTCTATTTCGTATAACTTGTTTGCCGTCAATTCCAATAGTTTGCGCATCTGCGTGGCGCATGCCCGGTACTCATCTATGCTTCCGCCATACGGGTCGGTAATATTTAAGTCATTGCCAACATACTCGGCCAGGGTATAAATCTTCCCCTTAACCGCTGGGTAGTCCGCCAACAATACTGCCCTGTGGCTGCCTGTCATGGTTAGCACAAGTGCCGCTGTATCCAACATATCCCCAGACACAACTGCCGCCTTGTGAGATAACAAGCAAAGCCCGCCTTCCTCCATGACCTTAACGGCATGGCGGCTGGCGGGCTGGTTATTCATAGCATTTACCCCGGCGGAATAAACCTCTGCATTTATCCCGGCGCTTGCAAAAATTTGTGTGGCCATTGCCGCGGCCATTGGGCTGCGGCAGGTGTTGCCTGTACATACAAATACCACTTTTATAGCGGACATAAACTACACGCCCTTCATATCCTAATTGTTAGCGGTATTTTACCTCAAATACAAGTGCTTTGCATAGCCCATAAGACATAAACTACGTTACACTCACACTAAAACTTGTAGAGTGCCCACCGTAGTTGATGGTTATTGTATACAAGCCAGGTGCATCAAATGGCGTACTGTGTGTTGTAAAACCTGTAGCTACCCTGGTAGTACCGTTGGACAGTGTAGCTGTTACCACCATCCCAGAAGAATCAAACGATTCCCCAACAAGGAAATTGGTCCTTGATGGCATTGTTGTTACGGAGATCCCTGTCACAGTAACTGTGTCATGCACGACAATAGTAAATTGCCTGTCACTAAACCCAGCGGCATTCTGTGCACGCACAGTAAAATAAAATGTAGCAGCAGAAGCTGGTGTACCAGAAATTACACCTGTGCTAGAAAGGGTCAGCCCCGGCGGAAGGTTGCCACCTTCGATACTCCAGGTAATAGGAGTCGTACCCGAAGACACCGTAAGCGTATGGCTATAAGAGTGCCCACGCTGGGCAATTGGTAGTGTTGTTGTCTCTATGACCGGTGCGCCGCCTTGTGTCCATACTGCGTACAAGGTTATATTGCTGGATACGGTTACATTTTGGCCGTTGGTATGGTGTATGTCTATGCCTGTTGGGGTTGTTCTCCAACCTACAAACGTAAAGCCTGTTCTTGTAAACGTATTAGCGCGCAAGCTTTGTGCGACACCAGGCTGGAACACTTGCGGGTCCATTGTGCCTGTGCCGCCGTTGGCGTTAAAGGTCACAGTAAAACCACGTACCCACACTGCATACAATGTGCGGTTGCCAGAAATAGTCACGCTTTGGCCATTGATGTATTGTACTGTGGTGCCGGTTGGGGCTGTCCTCCACCCTGCAAAGTTGTAGCCAGACCTTGTAAACGCGTTTGTGTGCAAGTTTTGTGAAATGCCACGTTGGAATAGCTGTGGTGACATTGTCCCTACACCACCATTGGCGTTAAATGTTATGGAGTACCCACGTACCCATACGGCATATAACGTACGGTTGCTGGTTACTGTTATCCTTTGGCCGTTGTTGTACTGTACAACAGTACCTGTTGGGCTTGTTCTCCACCCTGCTAGGGTATAGCCTGTTTTAATGAAATTGTTCATCCGCAAATCTTGTGCTACACCATGTTCAAACATCTGCGGGGCCATTGTACCTGTACCACCATTGGCATTGAATGTCACGGTATGCTGCTGGGGCCCTTCTATAGTAATTGTGAGACCCCTTGTGTCATTGCCAAACAAGTTTTGTACACGCACAGTAAAATTGAAAGTACCGGGAGTCGTAGGCGTACCCAGGATTACACCTGTTGTCGCATCTAGGCTAAGGCCAGGCGGTAAGTTTCCGCTTTGGATGGTCCATACATTTCCTGCCCCGGACGACATTAGACTTTGGGTAAAACTTTGCCCTACATGCCCGGCGGGTATTGATGTTGTAATAATTGACGGCGAGTTGTTCGCCGGAGGCGTGATGCCTAGGTTTTCTAAGACCCTATCCATCAAGTCCTCTGGTGGGGTGATAACTGCAACGCGGTTAACATTGTCCCAGTTTGCAGTCCCGCCTATTGCCTCTGTAACTGCACGCAGTGGTATTAGCACACGCCCACCTACGTTTTTTTGAGGGACTTCCGGTGTTACTACCCTTCCGTTGACCGTGAAAGTTGACTGGCCTATGGGTATGATTATACGAGTGTAGCCGTCATACAGTGTTGCTGTGTCTGTTACAGGGTCCCATGTTGGCTCAAAGCCCATAAGTGTAAAAACCCCACGCACAGGTACGTGAATAACCCCGTCTTGGTGAATGGGCTGCGTACCCTCGAACTCGACAAAATGCCCCGCTACTTGAATCCTTGTTGCAGGGTTTGCAGAAACTGTAACGCTGCTAAAGCCTATAACGCCAACAACAATGGCCAGCGCCATAGCAGCTATGGTTGCAAGTATTTTAATCATGTGGCAACCGTTTGTGATGTGTTTCCTTTGCATTGATAATATACCTCCCTTTTAAAATAGTTTGTGAAGAAACAAGAAGTTAATGTACGGCAAATTTTACTATTAGACTTCCTCTAAAATACCGAATAAGCGACCAAAAAACATACTAGTGCCTATGATTTTTTGGTCGCAAAGGTAATTTTAGAAGAAGCCTATGCATCTTACCTTTTAATGCCATGATTTACAAGTACATAAATTTAAACAACCCTAAACATGCCATCCTGCCCATGAATGTAGATTACTGCTATACTAGACCATACTATATGTACGGGGGAGGGACAAAATGGACTCATGGCTAATTTTTGCTTCGGGTGCGGCAGTTTTTGCGGCACTAACAACAATACTTGCTAAGATAGGGCTTAAAAATGTAGATTCTCACCTAGCCACGGCTATACGCACAATGGTAGTGCTGGCCTTTGCGTGGCTTATGGTGTTTATTGTAGGCTCTCAAAACGAGATTTTTACTGCCAGCAGCCGCTCATGGGTATTTCTTATTATGTCTGGGCTTGCAGCGGGCGGGTCATGGCTATGTTTTTTTCGCGCGCTTCAACTGGGCAGTGTCAACCAAGTTGTACCCATAGACAAAAGCAGTACAATTATGACAATGATATTGGCTTTTATATTTTTGAGCGAGCCAATGGGTATGGTTACGGTAACAGGAATGGTGTTTATGGCCATAGGCACATGGCTGATGCTAGAAAGGCGAACAAATAATGAGTCACAGTCACAAACCAACGCAAAATCTTGGCTGTTTTTTGCACTGCTTGCGGCGGTCTTTGCCAGCCTAACAGCTATATTGGGCAGGATAGGCATTGCAGAGATAGAGGCCAATCTTGGGACTGCAATACGCACTATGGCTGTTGTGCCTATGAGCTGGATTATGGTGTTTATAACCGGCGGCCAAAAACGTATAAAAGGTATAAACCGCAAGAGCTGGGTGTTTTTATTACTTTCTGGCGTGGCTACTGGGGCAAGCTGGCTACTGTTTTACCGGGCACTGCAGTTAGGGAGTGCCAGCCTTGTGGTGCCGGTAGACAAACTAAGCATAGTACTAACCATGGGCTTTGCACGTGTATTTTTGGGTGAAAGGTTTACCCGCCGCAGCCTTGCTGGGCTTGTACTACTTACAGTTGGGACTTTAATGCCTGTGATATTTTATGGCTAACAAATAAGCGGTTATGGATAGGTGACCACGGATGAAAATCATAATCCAAGACCCCATGCCTGGGGAAGAAGAAAGCATAATAATCAACGTGCGTACCATGACAGACAAGATATCACGTGCGATAGACATGCTTAAAAGCCCGGGCGATTTAACTGTATATTCAGGCGACCAAGCGCTTATGCTGCCCATAAGCGCTATTTTCTATGCCGAAAGTGTAGAGTTAAAAACCTTTATATACGCAGAGAAAGAAGTGTACCGCAGCCGCCGGAAACTATATGAAATAGAAGATATGCTTGGCACAGGAGACTTCTTGCGTATAAGCAAGCAGGTGATTGTTAATGTGCGCAAAATACGAAGTATCACCCCGGCTGGGGAAGGGCGGTTTGCGGCAAGACTAGCCAATGACGAAACTGTAATTATATCCCGCCAATATGTACCGGCGCTGAAAGTGAGGTTCGGATTATGAGATTTAGGAAAGAGCATAAATGGCATATTTTCAAAACCATATTGGACCAGATATTTAAGTATTTTTGCATGGTGACAACTGTGATTGTGCTGGTTAATGGGGGCATGGCGTGGCTCTCTGGTGCACAATGGGTACTGTATAGCCGTGATTTGATGCGTATTTTTTTGGCGGCGTTTTTTGCTGTTTTGCCGGTACTGTTATATGTCTTTTTTGATGATGTTATGCACAAGGGATTCCCGATTTTGCGGGTGATACATTTTACATTAACGGCAGCACTTGTTATGGGGGTGCTGCTACTCATAGAGCCTACCGGGAGGGATTTTACACTTGGCACGGGTGTATTTGCCTTTCTTATATATATTGCGGTGTATGGATATGGATATCTTAGGGACAGGCGTGTGGCGGCAAAACTAAACAAGCAACTCAAGGAATTATACCTGGCGGCAAACGAAACTTGCGACGGTGAAAACGCAACTCACCGGGATTGATATTGAAACAACCAAATCACCCCGTTATAGTGAAGCAAATTGTGGCGGGGTGATTTTATGTCATACATATTAAAAGAAAACCGTAATTTCAGGAATTTTTTACTGTTTACATCATTTTGGGGTATTGGCAGGGGCATATTTGCAATCTTTATGATGTGGGTAGTACATGTGCTACATCATAACCCTATCTACACGGGTATTGCTGGGTTTATGTTTGCGGCACCTCTTGTAGCGAGCTTTATTGCCGGGCCTTTTGTAGATAGGTGGTGCAAGGTTAGGCTGCTAAGAGTCGTGTGTCTTGTGCAGTTTTGTATTGTGGCCCTTATGTTGGCTGTGCCATACATATACCAGCCTGGGGTATGGTTTTTGCTTGTTTCTATTATGGTGTTTAGTGTCATGGGGGTTGTGGGTAGCGCGGCGGCTACTGCGCTGCTTCCCAGGATTGTTGGCGACGATGATCTAGTAAAGGCAAATGTCATGACGCAATTTGCCGGCACTGTTGGCGGCCTTGCCATTGGTGTTGTGCTATATGTGCTTATGGCTCGCGGTGCCGGGGTAGAGTTGGTATATGGTGTTAATGCGGCGGTATTATTTGTGGGTTTTATGATTTCTTTGGGCCTGGGTGGTGGCATGGCGCAGAATGCTATACAGCGGGCCCATAATACAGCGCTTGGGGCGTATCTTGATGAGTTAAAGGCTGGGCTGTTAATCATACGGCATGGGGTCTTGTTACCACTTGTTATGGCAGTTGTGTTTACTGGCCTTTTTGCTAATATGGCGCATGTTAACCTGCCAATGTTTGCTGAGGTGCATATTGGTACGGCTTCTGGCTATATTGTGCTTTCTGCCCTTGCTGCGGTTGGCGGTGTTATTGGGTCATATATTGGCGCAATTGTTGGCCCTAAGTTAGAACTGTCTAAGATTTTTGTATTGTGCTTTGTTGCTGCCGGTGCTGTTAGGATTTTGTTTGTGTATGTAATACCCGATAATTTTATACGAGCGCTGTTGATTTTTGCCTTATACGCTGGGCTTGTTGGCACTGTTAATATATTTTTTCATACACTAATACAAAAACTGCCACCAAAGGATGCCATTGGGCGTATATCTGCATTAAACACTAGTTTGCTTGGGGTTGCTGCCGCCATTGGCGCGCTTGTTGGCGGTTTGGCCGGAAACTTGTTTTCGTGCGTGGACACGGTATTTATATTACAGGGTGCTACATATATTGTTATTGGTTTGTGCCTGTGCCTATCTAGGCGTGTAAGGGCACTGCCTAAGATTGGTGATGTATAGCACTTCCCCAAATATTAAATATTGCACCCGTCATAACAATATGATACATTTCAGTAGAAAACACAGGAAATTTTCCTGTGTTTTTTTATATAATAGAAGCAGAGCATATTTCATCGCCGGGGCAGGGGACATCAATGTTAATAATACAAAAATACGGTGGCACATCTGTAGCCAACGCCGAAAGAATAATGCACGTAGCGCATCGCATCGCCAAAGAATACAATAATGGCAACAAAATAGTAGTTGTACTATCGGCCCAAGGCAGCCTTACGGACCGGTTGCTGCAAAAAGCCCATGAAATAAACCCCAATGCCAGCAAGCGTGAGCTGGATATGCTGCTTACCACAGGCGAACAACAATCTGTAGCGCTGATGGCAATGGCTATCCATACGTTGGGGCTGCCAGCAGTGTCGTTGAACGCTGTCCAAATTGGGCTTGAGTCCACCAACCAATACGGCAACGCGCGCATAAAACACATCCAAACTACACGCATAAAAAAAGAACTGGACCAGGGCAATATAGTACTTGTTGCGGGCTTCCAGGGCATTAACAGCCTGGGTGACCTAACCACCCTTGGGCGCGGCGCGTCGGATACGACGGCTGTTGCTTTGGCAGCCGTGCTGGACGCGGACCTTTGCGAAATATGTACAGACGTAGATGGTGTTTATACAGCAGACCCAAGAGTGGTACCCACCGCAAAAAAACTTAAATATATAAGCTATGACGAAATGCTAGAAATGGCCTGCCAAGTACTGGCCAACAGGGCAGCAGAAATAGCCAAGCACTATAATGTAAAACTAATTATACGTTCCAGTATGACAGAAGAACCAGGGACGGAAATAGGGGAGGTTTCTAAAGTGGAGGGTTCATATGTAAGCGGGTTGGCAATAGACAGGGACGTAGCGCAGGTATCTGTCATGGGTGTAAAGCGGCTTGGCGCGGCGTATAATATATTTTCTCTGTTGGCCAAGGAGGAGATATCTGTAGATATTATATTACAAATGCCCAATACTACTGTTACGGATATAAGTTTTACCGTGTCCAAGCAAGACATGGATGCCGCACTGGCTATACTTGAAACCAACCGCGAAAGCATCGGCTTTAACACCGTCACCCACAATAGTAGCCTGGCAAAGCTTTCTATTGTTGGGGCTGGGATGCTAACAAGCCCCGGTGTCGCGTCTACTATGTTTGAAGCATTGCACGAAAACGGTATAGATATAATGCTGATAACAACATCAGAAATTAAAATCACAGTACTTATAGAAGACCGGCATACAGAGAAGGCCAAGCTGGCAGTGCATGACAAGTTTGCACACCTGATGTAATCCTTTATCATTTGTATCAAAACCCAACGGAGTTTCCGGAGAAGTCAAATTAGGAGTGAAGACATGAGACCTTTCACATGTGCAATAGTAGGCGCGACCGGCATGGTAGGCGGTATGTTCATAAAAATACTAGAGCAACGCAAGTTGCCAATATCACAACTATATCTATTCGCCTCGGCCCGTTCGGCCGGGAAGACGCTTATGTTTAACAACAACGCCATAACCATAGAAGAACTAACCACCACATCCTTTGACCGCGGCATAGACGTTGCGCTTTTTGCGGCAGACGATAATACAAGCCTAACCTACCCCCCAATTGCAGTAGCCAAGGGTTGTGTAGTAATAGACAACTCGCCAATATGGCGCATGAACCCAGACGTGCCCCTGGTGGTGCCTGAAGTAAACGGTGATGACATAGCCACTCACAACGGGATAATTGCCAACCCCAACTGCTGTGCCGCACCGGCGGTTGTTGCGCTCAAGCCTCTGCAGGAAGCCTACGGGTTAAAGCGTGTGGTCATTTCCACATATCAGTCCGTCTCTGGCAGCGGTGTTGACGGCATCCGCGACTTGGACGCTAACCTTGCCGGGCAAAAAGAGACGTTTTACCCACATGCCATCGCGCACAACATAATCCCGCACATTGGCAGCTTTGATGAAACAGGTTATACCGGCGAAGAAACCAAACTGATGGCAGAGATACAAAAGATGCTGCACCTCCCACAACTCAAAATAACTGCAACTACAGTGCGCGTGCCAGTGTACTATGGGCATAGCCTAAGCATTAATGTGACTCTTGAGTCAGAATTTGATATGCACGACCTACGAAAAATATTAGCAAATGCGCCAGGCGCAGTGCTGCACGACGACCCGGCAAGGAATATATATCCTATGCCAGCAATGGCGGCTGGCAATGACACTGTATATATTGGCCGCGTACGGCGTGATAACAGTTGCAAAAATAGCATAAACATGTGGGTTGTCACAGACAATACCCGCAAAGGTGCAGCCACCAATGCCGTGCAAATATTAGAAAAAGTAATATGATATAGGGGTTTTACAACACAAGAAAATAGGGTATTATATTCGTCCAGTAAATTTGCAAAAGTATTACCGGAATGCCTTGGCATACGGTATAGAAGGTAGGATATCATGGGCGCTATTAGGATGCAGCTAGGGTATAAGATTTCAGCATTAGAGTTACCGTACCTTTTTATAGACCATTATATGACCGGCTGCGCCCCGGTTTATCCGCTTATATACATATTTAGTTTGCGCCACTTGATGGGGGGCGACACAGTGTCTGTGCAAGACATTTCCCATCATTTCCAATTAACAGGCACAGATGTAATGGCCGCATGGCGCCACTGGGAGCGCATGGGCCTTGTTGAAATAGAAGGTAGCGGGGTAGATATTTCTATAACCTTCCTGCCTATACCCGAGCCTGTGAGTGGACATACTGCACTTATGATGGAACTTGTTGCAGCTCCAAAGTCAGAGCCTACACAGTTGGCTTTGCCTGTGGACGAAAAGCCAACACCTGTGGATAATGCGCCTGTGGATAACCAAGCAAAACCGTCTATAACAAACCCAAATCTCCCAAAACCCCTTGTGGATAACCATCAAGAAGTTAAGCCAACTGTGGAAAAACCCGCTGCCGCGGCCCCTGTAGAAAGCCGCCCACAATACTCTGTACAAGAGCTGGCACTATATCGCAGCCAAAGCAAGGACATAGAGCGCTTGTTCTCCAAGGCAGAACAGGCTTTGGGCAAGCTTCTTACCTACAACGACATGAATATACTATTTGGTTTTTACGATTGGCTAAGGCTCCCGTCAGATGTTATAGAGTATCTGCTAACCTATTGCGCAGAGCATGGCCACCGCAATCTCCGCTACATAGAAAAATGCGCCCAAGACTGGGCCGAGCGTGAGATAGACGACCTAGAAAAAGCCATAAACTATGTATATCTGTTCGACAAGCACTACCGTAGCATTATGCAGCGCATGGGCAAGCTGTCCAGCTTCCCAACCCCAGCTCAGCGCAAACACATAGACAAATGGCTACACGAGATGTATCTACCCCTAGACGTAGTGCTAGAGGCATGTGACCGTACAAGCCTGACAGCGGAAAAACCATCGCTTTCGTATGTGGACAAAATCCTTACAAAGTGGCATAAAAGTGGTGTAAGCACCATGGCCGATGTTTTGCAAGCAGACGAAGATTACGCAAGACAAAAAGAGCAAAAGGAACAAAAAGGGCAAAAAGAAACCAAAAGCACAACCAAAACAAATAAACCCAAAACCAACAGGTTCATAAATTTCGAACAACGGGAAAACGACTACACCCAAAGGGAGAAACAAGAGCGCCAGTACCTTCTACAGCGCTTGAAGGGGTAAGACAATGGGGTACAAAACTGTATACAAAGACGTAATGCGCAGCTATGAAGCATCCCGCAGTAAGGCCGCGGCCATGCTTGACGAACGCCGCGCTGCGATATACCACAGCTTCCCCAAAATAGCGGAGATTGACCAACAGCTTACGGCAATTGGCATAAGTCTGGCAAAGCTTGCACTGGCAAAAGACCAACAAGCCCTGCAAGCCGCCCGCGCAAATGCAGACATGCTAAGGCAGGAGAAGGCCGCAATTTTGGCAGCAAACAGTGTGCCTGAGGACTATCTAACCGCTGCATACATATGCAAAGCCTGTAGCGACACTGGCTATACCCCACCGGAGCCAGGCAAGCTGCCCCAGCGCTGTAGCTGCCTAAAGCAGAAGCTGGTAGAGGCATACTACTCCCTATCCAATGTTAGAGGGATATTGGATGAAGAAAATTTCGACACATTTGACTCTCGCTGTTTTAGCCCCAATGTAATAGCATCTGAAGGGATTTCTCCCTTAACCAATATGAAGGCCATATACCATGTAGCTACGGATTTTGTGCAAGATTTTAGTACCAAGTTTGATAATTTGCTGCTATATGGCCGTACAGGGCTTGGCAAGACATTTATATGCCACTGCATAGCCAAAGACTTGCTGGATGCCGGCCACACAGTACTGTATCTTACAGCCCCGCGCTTGTTCAAAATAATAGAAGATTACCGCTTTAACCGCGAATCCCTTAACGAGCCGGACGAAATGCTGGATGCCGTAGCAGATGTGGACCTACTAATACTGGACGACCTGGGTGCGGAGTTTGTAACAGTTGTGACCAGCTCAGCTTTGTTTGATATCATCAACCAACGCTTGCTTTCTAGGAAGCCTATGATCATATCTTCAAACCTGTCGCCTCATGAGTTGGAGAATCATTACTCTGAAAGGATAGTATCCAGGTTTAGCGGGTATTACCGCATGATAAAGTTCTTTGGCGAAGATATACGCACAAACAAAATGTACGGAGGCAGGAATGATACCTAAATCTATAAAATATGAAAGCATAGACCTCCTGCCGGAAAACGTTAATAAGCTAAAAACATTGCGAAGATTTGCGATTAAACTAGCGGCCGTGCAGGTCGCTATTTTTTTATGTATAGGGCTGATGATATATGGCATAAACACATTGGGCCAGCGCGCATGGGAGTATACGAGCGAGTTGGACCGGCAGGTCTACGCTATAAGGCACATGATAGACATAGATGCACTAGCATATGCCCGTGACATAGGGCAGCGCCTAGCCGCAGAAGATGCGTTTTTACAAGCATACGCCCCAGCAGATTTTGACCCGGTGTGGATAACGTCAATTATACAAGCAGGCAGCGAGCATATGGTTATGCTTGACTACAGCAGCACAGGCATCATGATAACCGGCATGTCAGATGATATGACGGCAATAGAAGCTCACAGGCAAGACCTCACACAAACTGGGGTGTTTGGCTATGTAGAGCTTGGTAGGATAATAATGCAGGACTGTGGGCGGTATTTTTATGAGTTGCGGGTAAGGTTATAATTTATTTCCCGGACAATAATGTCCAGCCCTTTTTGGGGAAACATGGACCCGTTGATAATCAAGTCAGCCTTCCATTTGCAATGCTCTACATATTGGTCGTGCCTATACCTCACCATGTCAAGATAGACATCAGAAATTTCATCAAAAGTCAGGCCTCGTGCCATGTTTCTTCGTAGACGGCGCACTATGCGCTCGTCTGGTCGGCATTCTACATATAGCTTTAGGTCCAGCATCTGGCAAATTGCATCGTCGTACAGGGTTAGCAGGCCCTCTACAATAATAATGTCTGCTTTGGCCTCATCTACAGCCGCAAATAAGTCTTGTTGCAGCAGTGGCAAGTTTATTGTGGTTGGATGATTGTCATCTAGGTACATTTTGTTTGTTATGGGTGCAGCTACGTAGGGGCGTTTATTTTTGGGCTTGAAATAATCGTCCATATGAAATGTAATAACCTTGCGGCCTTCGAGCGCGCTTTCCAACTGCTGGCATAGTGTTGATTTACCGCTGGCGCTGCCGCCCGCTATGCCTACTACATAAGGTTTTTGCATGGCCTAGCCCTCCGTGCTTGTATGCTCTTGCAAAAGATATAAGTTATGCAGTGCCCGTGTGCATACAAGGTACAACATCTTTTTCCCAAGCGGCCCTTCAAATATTGGCTGGCCGTACTGCGGGCAGATTACCGCGTCAAACTCCAGCCCTTTTGCATATGGTAGGGCCATAACCATCAACCCATGGCCAAACCTGGCATTGGAGCTGGCTATAAGCTTTGGAGCGCCAATGGCCTGCGCGTCGCCTGGCGGGATGTGGGCCAATAGCTGGTCATAAAAATTGCAGGCATCTTCTGCTGATGACAATAATATCCCCACTGTGTTGTACTCACGTGGCAAGTTGCGGATTATTTCCCATGTTGTAGCGGCAGCACACTGGCTTTGTCTGATAGCGGGCTCGTCCCCGCGGCGGTGGTATATTGTGCTTTCTGCAATTGTACTAGCACCAGCGTCATCACTGCCCAGCAAGTTTATCGCAAAACGGCTTATTTCGTAGGTAGACCTGTAGCTGGTGGTGAGTGGTATCACCTTTGCCTTGGTATACTCCTGTTGAAGCTCTGGCTGCGTGTGCAAGTTTATACATGGGTAAAGAGCCTGGTTGACATCGGCTAGCACAGTAAAATGGCTGCTTGGAAACAGGCGTTTAAGTATGCGGTGCTGTATGATGGATATATCTTGGGCTTCGTCTATCAAGATATGTTTTACGTTTTTGTCGGGCGTTATGCGGCCGGTTAATATATCTATATACAGCAGCATTAGCGCGTCTTCGAAGTACAATTGCTCTTGACGCAGGGCCTCCCTTGCATACTGCATGGATATACGGCGTGTCTTGCCCCACGAGGCCAGCGCACGCTCATATAAGCGGCTTGCATTGGGCATTAGCCTATTATATAAATCCGCATGTACTATGTTTTTTTCTTCTTCGTATAGGCGGCGTATCTCGTCGTCTGTAAAGTCGTTGTCATGTATGGCATTAAAAAGGTCTGATATTGGCCTCCTGCTTTTTTTGAAATATTCGCTATACCGCTGGTTTACATAGGTCACAACCCGCGCTGTCTTGGTTGCCAGGTTGCCGGCCGAGGTACGGTCTGCATACAGGGCGGCTAGGCGGTCTTTGTGGCAAAGGACATCTTGGTTAAAACATACATCGTCCAAGACAGGCGAATAATTCTTGATAGATTCCTCAAGATGAGCGATAAAACTGGGAGAGTATTTTTCCTCTAACCACCTGCGGCGTGGGTCGTGGCTTGGGGCATTTTGGATATATTCTATCTGCTGATATTGGTCGTGGAAGGGGCGCTTCTTTGGCGATATCTCTTGCATCAACCCTGGGAAGTCCAGGGTGTCTACATCTTCTTCCCCCAAATCTGGGATTATGCCCTCTATATACGAAGCAAAGATAGGGCTGGGTGAAAAAATCCGCACCATGCGCGAAGATAAATTGTCCCTATGCCTATACAACAAGTACGCCAGGCGGTGCAAGCCTACAGAGGTCTTGCCACTCCCCGCCGGGCCAAAAACCAGCACGTCTGTGGCTTCGCTTCTTATTGCGGCATTTTGCTCTTTTTGGATGGAGTGGATGATGGTCTTAATTTTTGCGTCAGAAGCCTTAGAAAGCTCTAACCGCAAAATTTCGTCTTCTACTGCCAGGTCCGAGTCAAAAAAGTACGACAGCTCGCCCTTTTCTATTTGGTACTGGCGTTTTAGGCTTATTGCGCCTTCTATCGGAGGCAACTCGCCACGGGTAGTAGCTGGGATATTAAAACGCGCACGCCCAACTCCGTAGTCATAGTACAAGGAGGAAATGGGCGCGCGCCAGTCGTATACATGGAAGGTATGGGTTTTTTCGTCAAGCAGGGAGTGACGGCCAATGTAGATTTCTTCTACTTGGTCGTACCCGTCTTCTGTAAAGTCTATGCGTGCAAAATACGGCGAGTTTAATAGGCGTTTGAGTCGGTGTAGGCGTTTACTTGCTTCGTAGTATACATGCTCTTGCTGGGCCACTTCTGTCACCAAAATAGTCAGGTGCGCTACATCGTCAAAGTCACGTATTACACCTGTAGCTTTGGACATGACGCGGCGGGCTTCTATTACATCGCTGCGGTTGGTCTTGAGCCCTTCGGCCACTTTGTTTATTTGCGTCAAAATGCGCTCACGCGTGTCGGACAGCTTTTTTACTTCTTTTGGGTCGGTCATTGGTTATGCTCCTATCTGGTTGTGTATGGGATGTTTGGGTTTTGATGATACCGATAAAGGTTTATTGGGTATTGCAGAGGAAGTCTATTTAATTTATGGCTTTTTATTGCCAATCATGCAAGTTATATTGTAATAAGAAATACTTGTCAACGCTTAGATGTTTTGCAAGATGCTTATTAATTTTTGCAAATTTGTGTTTTGCCCTTGCGTCCTATTAATACCTGTGCTATACTCCCCTCCGTCACGTTTCGGGCATTAATGGATGTTTGTATCGTGTATGTACGAGTAGCTCAGCTGGATAGAGCGTCTGACTACGGATCAGAAGGTCGAGGGTTCAAATCCTTTCTCGTACATTGTTAAAACCCGTTGTGTCAATTGTTGACTGACGGGTTTTTGCGAGGAAGGTTACCGAAGTGGTCATAACGGGGCGGTCTTGAAAACCGTTAGGGCGCAAGCCCACAAGGGTTCGAATCCCTTACCTTCCGTGATAAGGGTTGAGTCATAAAATGGCTCAACCCTTTTGTGTTATCAAGTTTTTATGAAAAAATGTATGTTTTGCGAAAGGGTATAGTCGGCGTACGTCGGCTACGGGGTGAAGAACTCTGCTAACACACGAAAAGATTTGCTCTGCTATCGCTAAAGCTGCTGAAACACATCCCATTAAAAAGGTGTCGTATTTTGGATCATTTGCTGATGGTCGAGCCACAAGCAAAAGTGACTTAGACATACTTGTTGAATTTCACAAACCGAGAATATCCCTGTTTATTTTATCAGCGATAAAATTAGACTTAGAGGATTTATTAAATGTTTCAGTAGATGTTATCCATGCGCCACTTCCTGAAGATTCACTAATTGAACCTAAAGAGGTGGTATTGGCTTACGGATAAAAGAGATGCTGTCCTACTGATATTAATATAGGTGAGCTTGTTAAGCTCATATCAGACAAGTTAAAGTGTGATAATTCCTATATCCCATGGCGGTCTATTGCTGGTTTACGTGACGTTGCAAGAACAAATCAAAAAAATGTTGTAGCAAGGAGGGAAAGCGAACACCATCAATTGGTTTTTTGTTGGTGAAGCGTTTGCAGTAGTGTTCACGTTGGAACAGTTTGGTGGTTTATAATCCATTAGGCTGTTTTTTGTTGCAGCAAAAATTTCCTTAAATCCTGAACCATGTTATGAGATGAAGCCACTATATAAATGAAAGCACTTGGTGATGAAGATGAGTGTTACAACACTTGACAAGGGAAGGCTACAAAAACTGTTTTACTTTTCACTTAAAAAAACAGGAAATCCACATGAGGCAGAAGAGCTTGTGCAGGAAACAGCATTTGAAATGATAAAAATGCTGAACAGAGGGTATGAGCCTGATAATTTTAATGCTTGGATGTGGACGGTAGCCAAAAAAAGATATGCGCGTTGGTGCAAGGGCAAACAAATAAAGTTGTCAAAATATGAGCTTGACGACGTATTTGACCATACCGAAATTGCGGACGATGAGTCTGTTGAAGATGCCATTCTATCGGGAGATTGTCGTCTCATATTATTTCGGCAACAAAAAAATCGAGGCCATATCTAAAATGACGGGATTGCCTGCGGGAACTGTAAAACGCAAGCTACATGAAGCAAGAAAAAATATTAAGGAGGGCATGAAAATGGCCAGAGCAAAAGGACAAAGAAGTTATAACCCAGAGGATATTGATTTTGGTTACAATGTAAACAACTCCCCGGAGCCATATCCGTCAGGCAGACCGTGGAGTCTGATGAAACGGCTGGCTGCAAAAAACATAGTGCTTGAAGCATATAATAATCCATCAACGATAGAAGAATTAAGTCTTGCGCTTGGAATTTCGGTACCCTATATTGAGGATGAACTGAAATTGATTCTCGAAAGTGATGTTATAATCAAACACCCGAATGTCCGCCTCGAAACTAACTTCATTATATACAATGCAGAAATGCAAAAGCGTAAAATGGAAATCATGGAAGAAGCGGGTAAACAAGTATCTCAGTTGATTTGTGAGGTTATCGAAAAGAACATGGATAAAATCCGGGGCATAGGGTTTGTTAACCATGATATGCCAAAGGAGTATCTGTATTGGTGCCTAATTCA
Organism: Defluviitaleaceae bacterium; assembly: GCA_009785605.1. Lineage (GTDB taxonomy): Bacteria > Bacillota > Clostridia > Lachnospirales > WQUN01 > WRAN01. The sequence continues at coordinate 39,114 of WQVY01000009.1, forward strand.
TATCACCCTTGAGAAATTATTTAGCAAGATACAAGCTGAAAAAAACGTTGGGATTTCATGGACTAAAAGGCATGACGGCGGTGAGTGGGATATTACTGCATTTGAACAATGGGAGCAGCCTATTTCCTATTCCAGCTCGGCGCATAACACCGGATATAACACAAATGTCCACGGGGAAGGAGTAAGATACTTCTACGGGCATCATACGATTCATGTCGATGATTTATATACCAAGGACAGCGATTACGCCATGCCGAACAACGATTTATTGTTGCTTGCTGATATTGTAAGGAATAATCGAGGTAAATCCACACTTAACTCGTCGGAGTGCGAGATTGTCGATGCGCTTGTTAAAAATTGCGTTGTTCATGTATCAGAGGACGCGATAAAAATTAATTTCCCTGCCTTTGATGAAAGCGAGAAAAAGGAATTTTCAGCGTATCACGATATTGTTAGGGAGATATATGAAGGTGAAGTTTACCGCCTTTTTGAAAATGTATATAGCTCTCTATATGAAACAATGTCGAACTCATTGCCCGACAGGTTCAAAAAAGATGGCAGCGTAAAAAAAACAGCAGCTGATTTATATTCGTTCAGATGTATACTGGCGCGTCACGCTTATAAAAATGGGATAATTAAGATACCCGAAGGCGACGACAAAAGTATGATTACGATGTATATGGGTTATTAAACAGCAGACCGCGAAGCGGGCTTAACGCCCACACTGCTTGCTAAATCGAAAAATAGCGTTTTGGCTACTCGGTATTGCCGCCTATATACACAGCTTCTTAAAGTTGGAGGACACAATGAAAATTGCGTTAATAGTACCGCGCTTATATGAAGATATTAACACGAACACAACCAAAATAAATGAGTTAATTTCGGATGCGTGTATGGGTGGTGCAAAGCTCATTTTACTACCCGAAGCAACATTGACAGGATTAATCAACAATGATGTCTACGAGCATGATATAAGTATTGCAATTTCTATCAGCGATAAAGTCATAACCAATTTTTGCGACAAAGCCAAAGAATATGGTATCTGGTTGTGTTTTGGGTTTTTGGAAAAAGAAAATGATTGCATATACGATAGCGCTATTTTAATTAATCCTGTTGGTGAAATATCTATACATTACAGACGCATTAATCCACAATGGCGCGCGAAAAGTCTCCCCTCAAATCAATATTCAGAGGGTTTTGAAATGGAATCCGCAATGACCCCACTTGGCAAAACAGCAGTGTTAATTTGTGGCGACCTTTTTGATGATAATGTTTTGTCATTGCTTGACCCGATAAGACCTGAATTTGTGTTGTTCCCATTTACGAGGTGTTTCCCTTCGGGAGTAAAAGATATACAAAAGCAATGGGATGACGTAGAAGTACACGAATATGTAAAACAGGCTCAACGGACAGGTGCAATTGTTGCCATGACAAACTATATTGGTACTGCTGATATAAACGATACTTCCTTTGGGGGAGCATTTATAATCGATAAGGATGGAGATTTGCATGCTTCATTACCATTGTTACAAGAAGGGATACTCTACTACGACGTTAAGGGATGCGGGGACAAATAATGATTATTTGGGTAAATGGTGCGTTTGGTTCAGGGAAATCCACCACAGCAGTTAAATTGCAAAAATTATTGTCAGGTTCACACATATATGACCCGGAAGAAGCAGGGTTTTTTATACGCGACAATGTTCCTAAGACAATGTTAAAGGATGATTTTCAAGACATACCCCTTTGGAGGGAAATTAACTACAAGATGTTGAGGACAATGAGCGAAGGCCACAATGGGGATATTATTGTACCTATGACACTTATCAATCCCGAGTATTATCACGATATAATTGGGAGGCTAACAGCTGAAGGCGTTGATGTACGACATTTCATTTTGTATCTTGATAAAAATATGCTTGCCAAGCGCCTAAGAAAAAGGGCTAGCGGTTTTATACACAGGGAAAAATTCGCACTAGATTCAATCGACTGTTGCATACATTCTTACGATAATTATATAACCGAAACAAAAATAATGGCTCATAGCAAAAGTGCAGATGATATTGCTTTGGAAATCGTTAATTTATGTAAGCTATAAGGCTGATAAGTTCTATATAACAGGAGCGATTTCAAAAACCCCTGAACACAACCTGCATTCAGAGGTTTTTTCGTTACCATTTTATATTTTTTTAACAGGAATCCAAATTTCAAATACATAATCGTTGCTTCCTGCATCCCCGGGCGGATAAATTTCAACGGTATACTGCATTGATTGCTCATACCCGCTTGACGGAAGCCACTCAGTATATATTTTTGTAAACATTGCGTTTACGCCCTCGATTACTTTACCCTTCCCTGGGAATAGTGCCCATGTTGTTGCTGGAATTTCAAATATATCAAATCCTGGGTATTCGCTGTCCCCGGCCTCTGCACCAATAGACAATACAGTGTTGCCATCCTCCAAAACACGTGATACACCCACCTGCCACAACGGGGCGCGGTCGAGGTTAAAATCATAAGCGATAGCCTCGTTCGGTGTTCTGCCTGTTTTTTCATCTTTGATGTCTAGGTACTGGTTCCATGCGTTGGCACAAACATCTTCACCCTTCATGATGTGATACGTTTTGCCTACACATCTAATGGTACCTTTTTCTTCAATGCGGTAATCCATATTAACCGCTCCTTTAATATAAATTTGAAAGGAGATTCTGGGAAACATTGTGAGTGTAACGCTTTTGGAGCGCGCTTCCATTGGCGAAACACCGTGCATTTCTCTAAATGCGCGAGCGAATGATTCGGGAGAATTGTAACCATACTTTATGGCTGTATCTATGACCTTTGCGCTGTTGTGTTGCATTTCCAATGCGGCAAGCGACAGGCGTCTGTTTCGTATATATTCGGCAAACGATACGCCCACAACATATGAGAATATTCTTCCGAATTGGTATATGCCGCAGCAAGCTATTTTCGCCACATCGTTAAAATTGATATCCTCGGTGATATGCTCTTCAACATAGTCAATCACTTCCGTCATTCGTTTTAAGAAATCCACAGTAACCCCTCCTTTCAAATTTAATATAAGTCGCTGGGCAATAAAAAACCTTGCATTTTTATAACAAATGTGCAAGGTTATTAAGCATAGGCTCTCTGTGAAAATCATAGCATTTTCGTTGTGTCAAGGTCAACGTTAAACGGGGGTTTGCACGACAAAATTATTGGCAAAAATATTTTTCTACCCCACCAATCAACCTTCAATTTTGGACACTATATAAGCGGTGATGTAAATGAATGTAAACATGGTTGTCGAAGAGTACGCAGGCAAGGTGTTTGGGTTTTGTCTGCGAAAATGTGGTTCCCCTGCCGAAGCAGAAGATTTGGCGCAGGATATTTTGTTATGCGTTTTATCCGCGCTGCGCGAGAGGAATCCGGATAACCTCGCCGCGTATATATGGCGCATTGCGCGCAACCGTTATGCTAGATGGGCAAAGCAAAAAAGCGGGCGAAGGGATATACATGTCGAGTCAGACGTCTTTGAAGCCTCCGGCATAATAGATGACACCACACCCTTCGATGATGCTTTTATCCGTAGCGAGGATGTGCATATATTATGCCGCGAGCTTGCTTTCATCGCAGAGGACTACCGGCAAATTATCGTCGCGCATTACATCAACAACCAAAGCACACAAACCATCGCCAACAACCTTAACGTGCCAAGAGGTACCGTGCTGTGGCGGCTTAGCCGAGCGCGGCAAAAATTGAAGGAGGGCATGGAGATGTCACGTACTTTTGGAACAAAGAATTATAACCCAGAAGAAGTTTATTTTTCATCGTCTGGCAACCAGAACCACGGTTTGCCGCATAGTGCAGTGCAGCGTATGTTGCCAAAAAATATTTTATTGCAAGCAAATAATAACCCGTCAACCATCGAGGAACTGGCGGTAGAGGTTGGTATTGCCGTACCGTATATGCACGAAGAAGTTGAAATGCTTGTAGATGTACAATTATTAAAACAGGTCGGGGACAAATATGTCACCAATTTTTTTATTACCGACAAAGATTGTGACCAAGATGTGCAGAAGGCGCAGGAGGTTGACATGGTACGTCGCGCTGCGCTAATTGGGGAGATTGCGACCGCCTTTGTAGCGGCCACACCCATTGACATCGCGCCGCCGCACATGCCGCGGGAAGAAGTATTGTGGACGGTCGCGTTGATGCTGACCGATTACAGCATGTGTTTTGCAGACGGCTTTACAACTGATTTCCCGGTTAAGCATAAACACGAACATGACACATGGGGGTTTATAGGGTTTGAAAGCGGCGCAAAGTTAAACCACTACCCAGATTTTAACCACTGCGGCAACGGGGGTGAAAACAATGCCTGTATTACCGAATATGGCGGACTTTCTTCTGTAAAACTGGCGAGTCAATCCTGTTTGCCTCACAATTATATGCTGGTTGGGTTGCTGGGCGAAATATTGCGGCAAAAGCGCAGCATTTCCGGCTTGTCTGATGTAGAGCGCAACCTATGGCAAACAATTATTGAACTTGGCATTGCAAAGGAAGTAAATGACCGCTGTATATTAAACACGGTTACGTTTACTTACACAGGGCAGGAGCGCGGGTTGATGCAGGGCTGGTGGAAGGCTCACTCTGCATGGGCAGCACTAATGCAACTAATGCAAAAGGCATATGACGACACCAAGGCAATCCTACGGCGATATGCAAACCCAATTTTAGAAGAACAAATAAATTACTGTACAACAATGTTGTTGCATGGTACACGCGGGATGGCCATACAGGGGCTACTTGATAGCAGTGTATTAAAGCCAATAATCAATTTGGATACAAGCACGGCAGGCGTATATATCGAGTATTAGATAAGAAGCGTTGGTGTTGAATGCAGCTTCTTAATTGACAATGCACTTATTCTGTGCCAAAATCACATAAGTACCACAAAATACAAAGAAAGGCGGTGCAAACATGACCAATCTTTTCCCAAGGGTTAGTATATCTCCCAATTTTGGTAGCGATACTGTGCGCAAGTACAGCTTCAAAGCAATTTTAGTACGGGATAATTCTGCCCTTTTGGCAAGAGCGAATCACAATCTCGCAATGACTTTTGCCAGCACAAGGGGGCAGTCTGCCCTTTTTCAGGAAAAGATTGTTTTGAATGCCTGTCACCTTTCTTCGAGTAGATAGCGGCGTATACCGCTCCTTTGCCGTTGATTACCCTGTGCAGACAAAACAGTCTGCACAGGGTTTTTTTATGCCTGTAGGAAATTGCATGCAATTTCCACTTGCATCCTCATCAAAAGCGGCGTAGCCGCTTTATTATTGCAATATGAAGTCAATATAAGGGAGATTATTATGATTGATATTTCGGTACACGAACTAAACAAATATTACGGCTCCAACCATGTGATAAAAGGCATCACATTTGAAATATACAGTGGCGAAAAAGTTGGGCTGTTGGGGAGAAACGGCTCAGGCAAGACCACATTGTTTAAGATTATTTCCAAAGACGAACCCTACGAAAGCGGGAAACTTGTAACTGCGTCTGGCAAGTCGGTAGAAGTACTTTCGCAAATCCCGGTTTTTGCAGATGGGGATACCGTAGAAGATATTTTGCGTTCGCCATTCACACAAGTCATGGAAGTTTACGAGGCCATGAAGACATTAGAAGACAGTTGGTCACATGGTACCGGCAGTGCTAATGACACAGATATTGCGCGATACGGGAAGCTCATGCAGCAATATGAGCTGCAGGGCGGCTATGAGATTGACGTCAAAATCGAAAAAATATGCAACGGCATGAACATCACAAGCAAATTAAGGAAGGGCTTGTTTAAAGTACTAAGCGGCGGGGAAAGGACGCGCGTAAACCTAGCCCGCATCCTGCTGCGTGACTGCGACATACTTTTACTTGACGAGCCTACAAACCACCTGGATTTAGCATCCCTTAGCTGGCTAGAGCATTTTTTGCAAGAATTTAGCGGGACTGCGGTAATTATTTCGCATGACAGGGTATTCCTAGACAATGTTGTGTCCCGCATTATAGAAATCCAAGATGGCAAGTTAAACTTCTATACAGGCAATTATACTTTTTATGTACAAGAGCGCCTTCAGCGCTATCTTACCCAAGCCGAGCAATACAAACAGCAACAGCGCAAGATTAACCAGCTAGAGGTAGCCATAAAGCGGCAGCGGGTATGGGCACAGATAAACCCCTCCAACACAGGCTTAGCCAAGCGCGCAATAGCAATGGAAAAACGCATAGAACAAATGGACAAAGTAGAAAAGCCAACCCAGTCAAAAAAGTTAGCAGAGGACTTTAACACCGGCGGCTACTTGGCAAAAGAGGTCGTGTCGTTCGAAAATGTATGCAAAAGCTATGGGGCCAAGCACCTGCTTAACAATATAAACCTTTCTGTTACCAGAAACGACCGCATTGCACTTATAGGCGAAAATGGCTGCGGCAAGACCACACTGGTCAAGCTGATAACCGGCGCTGTAGCCAGTGACAGCGGCTGCGTAAAAATAAGCAGCAATGCAAAAATTGCATACTTGCCACAGATAGTCATGTTTGATAACGAGGCCCACACAGTGCTCGAAACCATGCGCTATGCCTTCGATATACCAGAAGAAAAAGCCCGCAGTATTCTTGCAAATTTCCGGTTCAATGCACCTGATGTGATTAAAAAAGTATGCAACCTTTCTGGTGGCGAAAAAAGCCGTCTTAAACTTTGTATGCTTATGCAGGACAAAGTCAACTTTCTTATACTCGACGAGCCTACCAACCACCTGGATATAGAGTCAAGAGAATGGATCGAAGATGCCGTAGCCGATTGGGACGGTACAATCCTTTTTATATCCCATGACAGGTATTTTCTTAACAAATTTGCATCAAGGATATGGGAGATGAAAGATGGAAATATAACAGACTATCACGGTAATTTTGACGATTTCCTGCAAGCCACAGCAAATAAAAATCCCCCCAAAACAACCACACCCCCCACAGATAGCAAAAAGAAAAAACCTGCCAACAAAAGCAAAGAACCGCCAGCGCCTCATATGCCAGTTGAAACACAAATATATGAGACAGAGATTAAACTGGAAAAAGTAAATGTGGCAATCGAGTCAGAAACACAAACAGACTATGTAAAGCTTGACATGCTATATCAAGAAAAACATCTGCTAGAGGAGCAGCTTAACGCTCTGTATAGCCAGTGGGCTAACGAAAGCTAAGTACCCGCTTATGAAAGGAGGTTAATATGCAAAAATATATTATTACCGCCAGTACCGCCATGCGTAGTAAGACCAATGGCGGGGTTGTATACATGTTTCCTGTGATAATTATGAAAATTGTCTATCTCGTGCCGCTGATGTTTATATGGCGGACTATAACGGCAAGCGGTGCCGCAATAGAAATGTCTCTGTCACAGCTACTAACCTACACCTATGTAAACGCGCTGCTTGCGGATATGTTAATTATCCAAACATACATGACCGGTTGGGATTTTGACAGCAAAAGCACAGCCATGTTTACACGGCCCATGTCTGTTTATGGGCAGGTAATATCACGCACGGTTGGGGAGTGGGGGCCTACATTGCTGTTGTTTTCGCTACCCATGGCTGTTATCGCACCTTTTTTGGGGATACAAATTATACCGTATACTCTTTGGTTTATACCTTCATTGATACTATGTATTTCGCTGGGCTTTGCGCTTGAGTTTGTGTTTTTTTGCATAACCTTGCGGCTTAGAAATGTTTCATGGCTGATGCATGTTATTCGCGCGGCTATTATTTCGTTTTTTTCTGGCACGGTTATCCCGTTTAGGATACTCCCTTTTGGGCTTGATAGGTGGATGGCATATCAGCCTTTTGGCAGCTTGGGCGGTGCGCCTTTAGCGTTATATGTTGGTGTTAATCAGCCAGTACGGGTTATTACGGCCCAGGTTGTATGGAATGTGGTTTTTTGGTTAATAGCGATATGTTGGTTTAAGCAGTCACGGGAACGGATGGTGAGTTTTGGTGGGTAAAATCACGTTTAAGCGTTATATGCAGCTTGTTGGCATATATGCAAAGATGGACTTTGCAACAGTGCTGCGCGATACAAAGTTTATGATGTTTTGCATTGTTTCGGACTTGTTTGGGAATATATCGTCTGTTTCGGGGATATTTTTGCTTGCGTGGAGGTTTGACGGGATTGGCGGGCTAGACAGGTATGAGGTCCTGTTTATGTTGGCATATGGCAATATTGTTATGGGTGTCATGAACATGATGGGCGGGTGCAATGCACTGTTTCCAAGCCGGATTATAGGCCGCGGACAGTGGGAGCATATGTTTATAATGCCCCTTCCGTACGGCGTACAAATGACTATTGGGGTGTACCCATTTACAACCTCTAGCAAGCTTGTTACTGGGATAGCGCTAATGTGGTTTGCGGTTGCTAATATCAACATGGCTCTACCTTGGTGGTGGGTTTTTGCGCTTATTATCAATGTAATTATAAGCATGGTTATTGTTGCAGCACTTTCGTATTTGGTCTCTAGTTTGACCTTTTATGCCCCGGTGCAGTGCGAGGAAATATCAAGCACGGTTGTTTATAGTGCAGAGTATACATCCACATTTCCTCTTTCAGGTATGCCGCTTTATATAAGGATGCCACTACTGTCTATCTTCCCAGCGGGGCTGCTGGCGTGGCTTCCTACGCTTATCATACTTGGCAAGACCCCAATACTTACAAATTTATATCCTATCATGTTTGCGGTGTTGGTCTCATTTGCCGCTACTTATTTCTTCAAGAAGGGATTTGAATACTATGTCAAAAAAGGAATCAACAGATATGTCGCGGGCGGGCACCGCAGTTAGTGTAAAAAACATCACAAAGGTTTTTGCCCAGTGGCAGCGCGAAAATGACGTAAAAGGGCTCATCAAAAACCTGCTTAAACCCCAAAAAAAGATTATTTCTGCGTTAGACGATGTATCATTTTCTGTCAAACGTGGGGAATTTGTGGCATATGCCGGGCCCAACGGTGCTGGTAAAAGTACAACCATGAAACTACTAGCAGGGATGTTGCAGCCTACAAAAGGCAGCATAAGCGTACTAGGCATGTCACCGGACAAGGAAAGGATCAAAATCATGAGCCGGCTTGGGGTATTGTTTGGCAACCGGACAGAATTGTGGTGGGACCACCCCGTATCACAAAGCTTCGAATGGAAAAAAGTTGTATGGGATATCCCTGGTGATGTATATGAGCGTAATATAAAAATGCTTATCGAGCTCTTGGGTATAGACGACTTGCTTAAGACATTCGCAAGAGAGTTGTCGCTAGGCCAGCGCATGAGGGCAGACCTTGCAATGATGCTCTTGCACTCGCCGGAGCTTATATTGCTAGACGAGCCAACCCTTGGGCTTGACGTAGTAGCAAAACGGCAAATGATTGACTTTCTTAAAAAGATAAACCGTGAAAATAATGTGACAATTATAGTCACCAGCCACGACATGGACGATTTAGAAGAAATGGCCCAAAGGATACTCATGATAACAGGCGGTAAAATTGCATATGATGGCAGCTTTGACGGCCTTCGTGATATTACCGGTAATTTGACACGGCTAACAGTAACAATGGATGGCGCAGCCGCCCCCAGGCTTGACTGTGGGAGGCTTGTAAGTCATGCAAGCGGCGTATATGAGTTTGAAGTTGATGTTGCCAAAACGCCCATTAAACAGTTACTAAAACAGCTTTCGGAGGCAGATGGTATCAAAGATGTAGAAATCAACAAAGCACCTATAGAGCAAGTTATCGCCGGGTTGTATACCGTCTGGAAATAAGAAGCTGTATTCAACCCCGCCAACGGCGCCTTTTCGGTCAGATTTTCACCACTTTTCGTTGGCCCCTCCTTGCTTGCCTTAATGGCAAGCCGCGTCAGAGCCGCCTCAATTGGCAAAA